>CADCWK010000154.1:0-26284 GCA_902806375.1 uncultured Thermomicrobiales bacterium | reverse complement strand
TTTTTCCCGAAAGCTTGTTGTCCTGCATCTTCCCGGCGTGAACCAAACGCGCCCGGCCATGCGATGAATGACCCAAGCCGACGGCAGATACTGTACTGGGTCGACTCACCAGAGTTCGCCGCCGCCATCGACGTGGATGGCGTGTGAGGCGACGCCGGGAGGGCTATCCGAGCGACGAGGTGGTCGTGATCGGTGCCAACCGCGGGCTCAGGTGCGGGACGGGAGGACGGCTACGCAACCGACGAAATCGTTGGCGGTGAACTGGCGACGCGCGGGTCGGGCCGAGGGCGGCGATACTTGGTGTCGAGTTGGACGAGCGCACCGAGCGTGATGACGGTGACGTCGGCGTACAGATGCCGTTGAGCCGTTGGTGAGCGAGTCCGTCGCCTTGCACCGGGTCGGAGCCTGGAGTTAACTCGCCCAGGGCCGGACGAACCCTTCTGGGTACTGCCCACCCCACTGGTCGATCAGTCCGGCAAAGTGCTCCCATTCCTGCACATCACCCTCCATCAGGTTCTCCACGCCGAGACGCTCCAGGAATTGCCGGAGTTCGGACAGGCGCAGCACGTTCTGCGTGATGACGAACAGCACGGTCCCGCCGTAGGATTGCGGGATACCATAATTGTCGACGTAGGTGGCTTCCTGCTTCTCGTTCCCGCCGGCGATGATCTCCCGGGCTGCCCCCTCGAACCTGTCGTAGGCGATCCTGTACGCCTCGATCGTGTCCGGGATCGACGCATCCTCGGGCAAGCGCTCCGCCGGCGGCGCCCCAAGGAGCCGGGCCGTCTCGGCTTCGATCACGTTCACCGTGTGCACCGCCGTTTTCCGGTAGGTACGCTGCCCGATGTCGAACTCACGATCCAGCTGGTCGTCCGAGAGCGGAAGCGCAGCCTTCAGAAAGTACTCACTGAACCACCGTCCGTGCCCCAGCGAACGTTCGATCATGTCCATGGTTGGTCCCCCGATTCTGTTCTACGACTCGATTCGACGCTACAGTGGACAGTGTACGTTCGGGGCAGACTATCCAGGCTTGACCGACTCCTCGTTCCTCGCCGGGTCCGAGAGGCGACCCAACGTCGACGTATCGTGATCGACCAATGCCGGGAAACGCACAGCGCCGGATCGACGACCCCTCGAGTGGTTGGCACCAGTAGTGGTTTTTCGGCGCTGCAGACTCTTCTACGAGGCTTCTGCTCGCGCAACGCGATCCTGGTATCCCGTCGGTGCCGGGGAGGGGACTCCCCATCTCCTATCCGGCCCCGTGCGTACCCGAGCGAAAATGCCCGATCCCGTGAGGTTTTCCACCGCACGGGATCGGTCTCTGTGTGTCCCTGAACGGGCCCGTCCGTCCCGGTCCGTGACAACGATGTGACAAAGTAGACCAGGCCCCCGGCGAGGGATAGACGCATGGACGGGCGTCCCGATCGTCGATCGTCACAGAAGATCACCGGATCGCCAAGCTTGGGGGGGCCCGCTTCACGAAACCCTACCCTCGGCGGGGCCAGCAGGCGATCAGTACTGACTTTTCCGCCATACCGCATCGGATGGGAGCGTACGTATACTTCCGAACACAAACAGAACACCCCGCGCCGTTGGGAGCGGCCGGGGTGGTGGCTGTCAACCTGGAAGGAAGCGCGAGCGTGATCACTTTACGGCGGGAGTGGGGCGGATTCAATCTCGCACAGTGGCAGTCAGCGGTCTATAGCGTCTGTCGGCCGGCGGCGTCATGGGCCGAGACGAGCGACTGGGAGCAGGACATTCTGCTCGAGGACGCCGACAACGAAGACCAGTCGTTCTCGGACGGAGTCGCCCTGGACACGGCGCGCAGCTGCCTGCGACTGCTCTGTCGACTCTGGGCGAACCCCGGCGATCGGATTGACTATGAACTCCCTGAGGCGGTCCTGTGGCGGTGGCTGCGTCACCAGATCGTCGGCCTGGTGGGCCAGTGGGCCGTCCCGGTCGACGGGTCCGACACTTGGCACCATGACGAGCCACGCAAGGACGCAGCGGTGCGGCTGCGCGGTCTCCTGCCCGCCGAGCCGATGTCTCGGGCAGAGCGCGATCGCACCTATGCGGATCGCCTCGACGCAATCGAGACGGACCTAGAGCGGGCAAACGACGTGCTCGCTCACCTGG
This sequence comes from uncultured Thermomicrobiales bacterium, assembly GCA_902806375.1. GTDB lineage: Bacteria > Chloroflexota > Chloroflexia > Thermomicrobiales > UBA6265 > CADCWK01. The sequence continues at coordinate 24,148 of CADCWK010000154.1, read as the reverse complement.
TCGTCCAGACCCATGCCTACTATCAGCCTGCGTCGCCCTGGCCGGCCCTTGCAAGGCTCAGCGAGCTCGTCGACCAACTGGTCGCCGTCAGGATGCCACCGGCTGAACCGGTAATCTCGCCGGCGACATCGCCGGTCTCGATCGAGCGACCGCGCCGAAAGCCGGCCGGCCGGAAGCGGGTCGGCCCGCCACCGGACGAGGCGTACGCCGCCTGCGTCGCGCTGGTGAACGAATACGCGAAGCTCGAGGGCGAGCCGCCACCGGGGCGCCAGGAATTTGCCGATCGTCTTGGAATCAAGGTGTCGACCTTCGATGACCGGGTCGCCGAGTTCCGAGAGCTTGGCTTCGCCTGGCCGATCATTGCGGAGGTCGCTGCCTGACCGGCCCGGAAATGCCGTCCGGAAATTGCGGCAATCGCTTTCCGGAAATTGCGGCAATCGCTTTAGGGAATCCGGCCAATCTCGCCCGGAATCGTGATCGGTCATTGTCGAAATTGATGCATTTCCGGACCAATGGGCAACGTCATCCTGTCCTCGGTCACTCCCGTCCGTGTGGAGTGGCCAGCAGCGCAGGAGGCGTTTGCCATGTCCGCACCGGTTCGGTCCTACATCCCGGCCCATGAGTTTCTCGAGGCTCACCGCGACCCGGCGACCGGTCGCCGTCTGGTCTCGCGGGAAGCCCTCTATCTCGGCGTCAAGCAGGGCCGTATCCCACACGTCCGCCTCGGACGGCGGATTCTGGTCCCGTCAGACCTGCTCGATCAGCTTGTGACGAAGCCGGCTTCGGCAGGCGATCCCCTGACATCCGATGCCGCCTGAGACGCACGGACGCCCGCACACGTTGGGCAACGGCGTGGCGGGCGTCTAGGGACCGATAACGATGAACCAGCACGATGATACCTCTTCGACCCTGACGGGCGACCAGCGCATCCGCCGACTGCGGGCACTCTTAGTGGTGGTGATCGACCGCTACGGCGACGACGGGCCTACGGTCGCTCGGGTCCGGCGCAACTTGGCCGACGCCGAGGCGTCGCAGACCGACAGGATCGACGCCCTGAAAAGGGGGATGCCGCGATGACAGTGATGCCGGACGGCCCTCGTGGCACGCCGATCGATCCGGCGTTGATCGCCGATCTTACCCACGCATGCGAGGATCGCGAGGGCCGGCCAATTAGCGGCGGCCGCGAGCTCCGGTTCCGCTGCCCGGTGCACGCGCCAGACGCCCAGCCGTCAGCCCGGTGGAACCCGGAACGGGCCGTCTGGCGCTGCGACGCCTGCGAGGCCGGCGGTGGGGCGATCGCGCTGGCCGACCTGCTCGGGATCAGGACGAGCCGATCCGCCCGCTGGGACTGGCCGACAGGACCGCCTCCAGCCCGGCCACCGATCGGGCCGGTGCGACCAGGGCGGCCCACTCCGACGCCGGAGCTGACGCGACCAACCGGGACGGATCACATCGTCGCTGTGTATCCCTACGGCGATGGCCGACGGGTCGTCCGGCTCAATCCGAAATCGTTCCGACCACAGCATCTGGTCGACGGGCAGTGGCGGAACGGCCGGCCGGACGCGGCGTCCTGGCCGCTCTACCGGCAGGATGAGCTCCCGGCCGACCTGACCGCGACCGTCCACGTCACGGAGGGCGAGAAGGATGCCGACACACTGGTCGGGCTCGGCTGGTGCGCGGTGTCGCCGGGCTCGAGCGCGACGCCTTGGCAGGACTCCTGGACAGAGGCGCTAGCTAGCCGGCCCGTGGTCATTCACGCCGACAACGATTCACCGGGCCGCAAGCGGGCCGACACGATCGCCGGTCGCCTGCACGGGCGGGCGACGTCGGTCCGGATCGCTGACTATGACGATCTGCCGCCAGGCGGCGATGTAAGCGACTTCCTGGCGGCGAACGATGCCGAAGCCCTGAAGGCCCGGATTGACGCGCTAACCGTCGCACAGCCGGCCGCGTCGACCGTGCCCCACTTCCCGGTCGACGTGTTCCCGCCAGGCGTCCGTGAGTTCATCGAGCGGGCCAGTGCCAGCCTGTCCGTCCCGCCGGAGATGATCGCCGCGCCGCTGCTCTCCATGACCGGCGCGGTGATCGGCAACCGCCTGAGGCTGTCACTAAAGGGCGGCTTCGAGGTGCTGCCGACGCTCTGGGTCGCGGTGGTCGCGCCGCCGGGCAGTGCGAAGACGCCCGCGCTCGGCTTCGCCCGAACTGGGCTTGAGAGCCTACAACGCCGCGCCCACGAGCGGTTCCAGATGGAGCATGCCGACTGGGAGTCTCGGCACGCGACCTGGAAGTCCAGTAAGTCCGACGATCGCGGTGATGAGCCACGCAAGCCGGAGATGCGGCACTACTGGACGGCGAACGCGACGACAGAGGCGTTGGCCGATCGGCTGACCCATGCCCACGGCATCGCTCTGGTAGCTGACGAATTGACCGGCTGGATCCGATCGATGGACCAGTACCGTGGGGGAAAGGGAGCCGATCGCCAGACGTTCCTCTCGCTCTGGTCCGGTTCTAACATCAAGATCGACCGCCAATCCCGGCCGCCGACGCTCATCAACTTCCCGGCCGTTTCGGTCTGCGGCGGCATTCAGGACGACATGATTGCTACGCTGCACGATGAACGAGAACGCCGGGACGGGCTGATCGAGCGGATCATGTTCGTCCGGCCCGAGGCTGAACCGGCGTTCTGGACCGAGGACGAGGTGCCCGCTTACCTGACGGCGGAGATCGAGCGAGTATTCGGTGAGATCGACCGCATCCCACCGATGGACAAGGTGCCGGTCTCGATTCACCTGGCGGCGGATGCCCGCACCGTCTGGAGTGCCTGGTACAACAGCAACACCGAGGCGACCCGATCGCTATCCGGCCTGGCTCAGGGATTCTCGAGCAAGTGGCCGGTCCACACGGCCCGGCTGGCGCTGGTACTGCACATCCTCTGGGCCGCGAGCGAGGGCACCGATCATCGCCTGCTCCTGACGCGGGACCGGCTTGAGGACGCGATCGAGCTGTCTGAATGGTTCCGCGCGCACCTGGACAGGGTCCTGCCGCTACTCAAGGCCACAGGCAGTAGCCAGCCGCGCGGACTGGCCACACGGATCGTCCGCCACCTGCGCCGGGCCGAAGGAGCATGGGTGACCCGGAGCACCCTCTACAACGCCTTGCGGAACGTCAGTGGAGAGCAATTGAGCCAGGTGCTGACCACGATGGAGCGTGACGGTCTGATCGAGCAGAGCGCCGGCGCTGCCGTAACGAAGCCGGTTCAGCGCTGGCGGCTAGTGTCTACGGACGATCCGTACTATTCCGATTATCCCAAGGAGCAGGACGACCTCGGACCAGACCAGCGACCGGGAACGGTTGACGAGCCAGATTATCCGAATAGTACGAACGTCTCTCAAAGCGTTGACGCTGCCCGTCGTGTGATACCCCACCGGACGGAATGCGTGACCTGCGGCGGTCCGTTGGAGCCTGGCCAACGGGCTCGGTGTGCTTCGTGTGTCGCGGCTGCCCACCGGGATCGGGAGGTGAGCCAATGAGCCCGGATCGCTGGAAGCCTCATGAGCGCGAGATCGCCCGGTTGATTAGCGGTCATCACCCGCTGGACTAGGTGAGGCTGTCCACCGAAACGTTGCTCTTGCCCCGCTGCGGGTTGCCTACGGTTTAAGCGGCGGGCGCTGAAATTCAGCACGTCCAGCGTCGACACTTCGTCGAAAAACAACCAAGGGGGGAAATGAAGTGGACCAGACGAGGAAGCGGAAAACGAACACCGGCCCCGTGCGAACGAAGATCAACACTGGCGCGAAAGAGCGGACCAAGGACGCGCTGGAACTCCGCATCGCCGGGTACACCCTCGAGGAGATTGCGGCCTCCTTCGGCTACGCCAGTCCGTCTAGTGTCAGCAAGGCGATCAGAAGGGCCATCATGGAGACGCCGGCCGAACTAGCGAAAGAGCTGCGCACCATGGAGGAGTTCCGGCTCGACGGGATGCAGATGGCGATATGGGAGAAGGCCGAGGCGGGCGATCTCGGTGCGATCGATCGCGTGCTCAAGATCATGGAGCGACGCGCTCGCCTGCTCGGGCTGGACATCCGGCGGGAGTCGCCGGTGCAGATTCAGACCGACCCCTCATTCATGACGATCTCGACTCAGGATATGAGCGACAAGGAGCGAGAGGAATACCTGTCGGCGCTCATGCGTCGGCGCGAAGAGCTTCCGATCCCGGCCAATATTGGCCACGACAAACTGCCCGGCCATTTCTGACCGGCCAGACCCAGGACGGTAACAACGGCCCAGCTTGCTATCCGGCGTCGGCCGACCACTGCTCGAAGTGGTCAGTGACCCGCTTCGGATCGTGAATGCCACCATGAATGCCATCACGTTCGGGGTGAGCGAGCCCGCTGCTTGGAGACTAGGCGGTCGTTCACGTCGTCGGCGCCTCCGGTCTCACTTGGGAGAGCTGTCGCGGCCAGAGCCGGCGACTAATTTTGAGACCCGGGGGATAGCGATAAAAGACATTGGTGCGGGAGAGACCGATCAACGACTGGCCGGATTCCCTATTGATTTCGTATTGACCCACGCGTGCGTGCGCGAGGCCACCGATCGGAGCCGTATGGACCACACAGCGGAACAGTCGGACGCGGACGGGGCCGGTCGGCAGGTAATGGAAAACCCGTGCGAAAACACCCGAAAAGTGCCGCGGAAACCGTCCACCGCGCGACACAACTCGCCGCACTGGAGGGATTCGCCATGAGCCGGGAGCGAAACGGGACGCGTTACACCGACGAGGTGCTCTGGCTCGACGTGCGGGAGGTGGCGCGTCAGGGACCAATGACGGCCGGCCGCGCGTGGTCCGTCACCTGGTCGCGGGACGGACGTGCCATCGGCGACGTCCGGCTCGCGATCGAGCCGTCGCCGGAGGATACGCTCCTGCTGACGCTGGTCGCTTCTTACGCGGTCGGCTTCGCGGGGAGCGAGCTGGTCCCCGTGCTGGACCGGTTTCCGCTCGAGTCGACGCTCTGCCACTTCGGCGGGGCACGGTGGTGGTTGCGGTGCCGTCGCTGTGGGAAGCGCGTGGCGGTGGTCTACGCCGCTGGAGCGGACCACCGGTTCGTCTGCCGAGGCTGCGCCGGGCTGCCCTACCGGACCACGCGGATCGGTGAACTCGATCGGATCGACCGACGCCGGTACCGGCTCGCGCGTCGGCTCGGCTACCAGCCGTCTTATCCCCGTGAGACGATCCACTGGCGCCACCTGCCCCGCCCGACCAGGATGCGACCGACTACCTACAAGCGCCTAACTGAAGAAGGCGAGATGCTCGAGCTCCGCGCGTCGGAGCTGTGGATCGATCAGCTGTCTGCCATGCTTTCGCGATCGGACCGGGTCATCGCCCGTCGTTATGCCCGGCTGGGATGGGTGTAACCCCGGTCGAGAGCTTAAAGGACAGACTCAGGACCTTTATCGGAACTGTTGGGGGTCGATGATGACCCACCGAGCCATGCCTCTAGAGACCGAATATGCCAAGCAGGCGCTTCCTCGGTTCGGCGGAAGTCGGTCCATACGGCGACGCCTAGGCTTCGGAGCAAGTCTCGAAGAAGATCACTGGGTGCTACAGGGTCGCCAATGTCTTCCGCGTAGTGGGAATCTACAGAGTGGAGGCGTCACGGACAACCACGTGTGGCAATTGGCCTGGAACCCCTCGTCGCACCGGTAGTTCTAAGGCCACGTCACAGCCGCCACGGTTCAAGCCACAGGCTGACGGAATAGGGCCGCGCCTGCTGGACGCTCGAGGGTCGCTGGTAGCACCCAGGGATGTGAAGTGGCGCCAGCGACGTAGCGATCCCGTGAACGCCCCCGCTCCTCGTCCGGCACTCGTCCTCGCCCAGCGCTACTGCTCACTCGTGAGGCTGCGACCAGCGCCAAATACAACTGCCCGACCCACCCCTCACGAGACCGCTTCCCCACTTACAAGGACATTACTGCATCGAAGCTGCCCTGACGCCCGAGGGCTCCCGTCCTCCCAGGCGGCATCACCGCTGTGGGGATAGAGCCAAAACGACTCCCATGGGGTTGGAGGGAGGCACAGGCACACCATGATTACAACCCGAGGGGTACGACCTTTGGTCGATTCCAAGACACGGGGCCTCTGGCAACGTACCGAATCAGGAGTGTACCCACATCCTCACGCATCTGTGCTGGGCCAAGACCGGCCCGTATCTCACTGGGTCACCATGACGTGGCGCATGAGAGAGGAGCAGTAGTTCCCGCCCGATAGTCACCCCGGACCCCGTCCCGTGAACGTTCGGAACGATGAACCAGTGCGTCGCGAGAACGACCCCGCTGGGGGAACGCAATGGCGAGATGGCTCCTGCAATCTGTCCCACTCACGCTGCTGTTATCCCTATGCGTGCCGCCCTCCCTGGGTTCCGCACAGGACGCGACACCTCTATCCAAAGACCCGGCTGACGGTCCGATCGCCGTCGTCGGCTCATGGCGACCGTCGAATTTCGCGTCAGTTGGGATCTACCAGCAGCCGATGGTCGCGCTGATCGACGTGAGCGCCAACCTCCCGCTCCGGGACGGGAAGCTCGCGCCGAAAAGCAGCCAAGGAATCGGTTTCCCGACGCCGGCCCTTGTTCAACAGGACGCACCAACGACCTGCCGGGTCAACCCGCCAGTCGTCCCAACAGCAGGAGCGGTCTCCCCCAGCGGCGCAGACGCCGCAGAAGGCGGTGAGGCAGCCCGAGTGGCAGAGCGCGCAATGCCTCCGGCATAGCCGGAAGGACGAGTCACGTCGTCGCCGTTCATCGTGAGGAGACAGAGACGATGCTGCCCGGCAAGACCGACACGCGAGAACAGGTAACGGGTTTCATTGTGGCCCATCGGGAGGAGGTCACCGCCTCGATCATCGTCGGGAGCCTCTTCCTCGCCATCGTCATCCGCCTGCTCCTGGACAGGCAGGCCGTCGGCAAGCCGTAGTGGGTCGCACGCGGATCGTCAAGTCCGCTTGACGGGGTCTCAGGGAGCGCTCGAACCGCTCCCCGGGGCTCCGTCTCCGGCCGTCTGGTGCGACCCGAGGAAGAGTGTGAGTGACGCGGGATGACTGATCCCCGATCGATGTCCTGCCCCCTGAGGGACCGACCAGACCGGTCGGTGACACGCTCGCGGGGCCGCCGGCGGACGGGGTCGGTGTGACGCGGCATGTGTGTCGAATGGTTATGCGTTTCCGGGAGCGTCCCCCCGGGCGGTTGTCGAGTCAACATCGGAAGCGCTTGAGCGGAACGGAGAGGGGCCTTGAGTCATCGCTTGGGCAAGCAATGGTCGTTCATGCACTTCCTGATCCTTGTGGGGATCACACTCGCGATGGCGCTCTCGAGTGTGGGCATCCCGCCGATGACTGCCCAGGCCCAGGAGCCTACAGCGGCCCAGCGGCTCGCAGATATGTACGCGCCGACGATGTTCGTCCAGCGACACCCTGAGGAGTGCAGCCAGGAAGGTGAGCCGTACCTGCCCGCCCCGGTCGAGGCCGTGCTCGGCAATCCTAGCGTGGAGTTGCGCCGAATCGCCCAGGATGGCGAGCGGGACGATCCGGTCATCATGAACGGACCCACAGCCCAGGACCTCGCTGGCCTCGACGACACGTACTACCTCAATTTTCCGGGCGATCCCCGGAACCCCGGTTGCGACTACGAGCGGTGGTTCCGGGATATCGTCGAGGAACGGGGCATCCAGCCCACCGTCTATGCCCGGATCGCCACGGAGACCGACCGACCAGGACAGATCGCCCTCCAGTATTGGCATTACTGGGTCTTCAATGACTTCAACAACAACCACGAATCCGACTGGGAGATGGTGCAACTGACGTTCGACGCCAGCACGCCGGAGGAGGCGTTGTCGACCCAGCCGGCGTCGCTGGCTTTCGCCCAGCATGGCGGTGGAGAACGAGCGCAGTGGGACGACACCAAGGTCGAGCGGGAGGATAACCGGGTCAGCCTCTACCCCGCCGCTGGTTCCCACGCCACCTACTACCAGAGCTCACTCTGGATCGGCTGGGGTGACAACGGCACGGGCTTCGGCTGTGACGACGCCCGGATCCCGGTGGACGAAGTGCGACCGGCCGTCGTCCTGATCCCGGACACGATTGATCCCAACGGTCCCTTCGCCTGGCTGGCGTACGACGGACGCTGGGGACAGCGCGAGACCTGGGAGTTCAATGGTCCCCGGGGGCTGAACCAGGGGTCGAAGTGGGAGAATCCGATCAGTTGGACCGATGACCTGCGGGTCGCCAGTCTCGCGGTTCCCGGGTTGTCTACGATCGGGCCAGGCTCGACCGGCTTCTTCTGCACGCTCTCCGGGACCGTGAGCGACTTCGTGGCCATCTTCCCCGAGTGGCCCGAGGGGACGACATCCATTGGTCTCATCATCGTCGCTCTGTTGGTGTTCGTGATCTTCCTGAGCCGCCGATACGTCGCCCAGGGGACGAGGATGTACGCCCGACACTGGCGGATATACCTCGGGATCTCCGCGCTCATGTTCCTCGTAGCGGCTATTGGCAACGGCCTAGACAATACGGTGCGCCTCCTCACGGACACCAGCAACGTGGCCGGGAGCAGCAGGGGCGCGTCTCCGTTCATTGGCACGTCGTTCGGGATCGGCCTCCAGAACTTCCAGCACATCCTCGTGTTCGCCCTGATCGTTCCGATCATCGCCTTCGTGACGTTCGTCCTGCACACGGGCGACCGGGTCACCCTCCGAAGCGCGATCGCGACCGTCCTGAGACGATTCTGGACGGCGCTCGGGGCCGTGCTGCTGACGTTCTTCTTTACGGGCCTGCTCTTCGCGACCGTCATCCTGATTCCACTGGCGCTCTACAAGGCGGTGCAGTGGTTGTACGTGCCGCACGCTGTCATGATCGATAAGGCCTCATGGCGCGAGGCCAGGCATGTCAGCCGGCGCGCGGTGAAGGGCCACTGGTGGAGATCGTTGAGCCTGGGGGCTGCGATTGCCATCTTCTCCGGAGTGCCAGGGCCCCTCATCGGGGTACTAGGGCTGGTCCTGCTCGACGTGCCCATGATCGTCGCCAATATCATCTCCACCCTGATATACGTCGTCGTCTACCCGATCGCCGCGATCGCCGCGACCCTCTACTATCTGAAGATCCGCGAGGCCGCCGGGCCGGCCGAATCCGCGGTTTCCCAGCGCGACGTGACGGTCCTGGAGGGTCCGGAACCGACTCCCGCGCCGGCCTGATCCCCTGCCCTGGAGCGGTTCTCACAGGGGGTGATTGACGGGGGTAGGCTGGACCCATGCTCGCCGCCTACGCGCCCGATCTCCGTGAACGGCTGCTCCGCGCCCGTGACGCCGGCCTGAGCGATGCCGAGACTGCCCGCACCACCGGCGTCAGCCTCCGCTGCCTGGGCCGGTGGCGTGCCCGGCAGGCCGCCAGCGCGTCCCTGACGCCCAACCGTAGCCTGGGACCGCCCCGGCGGCTCACGCCGGCGCAGGAGGGCCTGCTCGTCGCCCAGGTCGCCGACTGCCCGGATGTGACCCTCGACGAGCATCGGGCCTGCCTGGCCGAGGCCCATGGCCTGGTCATCAGCCGGGCGACGACCGGCCGCATCCTCCAACGGCATCGGCTCACGGTCAAGAAGAGTCGCTGATCGCCACCGGGCAGCGCCCCGAGCAGCGGCCCGCGCGGTGAGATCGGATGGCCGCGCTCCCAGCCGACGCCCTGGTGTCTCTGGACGAGACCAGCACCCGGATCACCATGACGCGCCGGAGCGGCCGGGCGCCCATTGGCGTGCGCCTGACCGTGCGGGTCCCGCGCAACCACGGTCACAGCCTGACGCTGCTGGCCGCGATCAGCACCGCTGGGGTCCCGGCGCCCCTGGTGTTCCCACGGGCGCTCGACGGCACGGTGGTCCGGCAGGGGGTTCGGACCCGGCTGGCGCCCCAGCTGCGGCCGGTCCAAATCGTGGTGCAGGACAACCTGTGGGTCCACCAGGATGCGCGGGCACGGGCAGCCATCGAGGGGGTGGGATGTCGGCTGGAGTTCCTGCCGACGTACTCGCCGGATCTCAATCCGATCGAGCTGCTGTTCGCCAAGGTGAAGGGGCAGGTGCGCGGAGCCGAGGCACGCCACCCGGCAGCGGTCCGCGACGCGATCGGGGCGGCGCTCGATCAGGTGTCCCGTACAGGACTGGCCGCCGAGTATCGCCACTGCGGCTACGCCGTCACCGGACACCTGCCATGAGAACCGCTCTAGTCTTTAGGCTCGCCGTTGGGCCGTCCACGGAGATCACGGGCAATGCCTACGGAGGATCCATCCGTACCCGATCGCCGACCAACGAAGAGGGCCAGCGGGGATCTTCCCCGCTGGCCCTCTTCTCGCGCCAAAGTGCTCCTATGGCCCAAGGGCCGGAATGACGAATCGCCGCTTGCCTGATCAGGCGACCGGCGTCGCGGCCAGAGGCTCGTAGGGCAGGTTGATGACCTCACCCAGGAGAGAGGTGTCCACATCGACCGTGCCGTTCTCGGTCATCACCTCGACGGTCGAGAACGAGTGCGCTTCCCCGGTCGCCGACTCGACGACACGGATTGCCGCCGTAGAGGCCTCGAGCGTGTCGACCATCGCAGTCATGGCCTCCAGCTGCAGGAGATTCGCTTCGGCCGCGTCATCGGTGTCGACGACGAGGGAGCTCGTCGTCCCGGAGATCGTGGCATCCGAGCGGTCGTGCAGGTCGACCGTGAGGTTCTCCGCGGTGAGACCGGTGATCTGGTACGAGGCACCCTGGTGCCCAACGAGTTCGAGCGAATCAGCCTGGAAGCCGTCGATGTTGATGTCGATGATCCCAGCCGCATCGATGAGCGTCAGCGACGGCACGGTCACCTGGTAGGTGATATCGACCTCCTGCGCGACCGCAGCGACCTCGGCGAGGAAGCCAGCGCCCTGGCCCAGGTGGAGTGTGCCACCCCTGGTCTCGGTCAGGATGTTGCCCTCCCAGTTCTCCTCGTCCTCGGCGACACACACGGTCAGGCTGGGCGTATCACCCTGGGTGATCACCAGCGTACCCGTGTCATTGATCTCGATCGCCGAGAAGTCGCTGACTTCCCGTTCGTCACAGACCTCCTGAGCGACAGCCGGGTTGTAAACGAACCAGCCGCCGAACAGCGCAGCGGTGAGGGCCACGATCGCTACAAACGTTCCCCGCTTGACCATCTTGCAAGATCTCCTGCCACGCGTCAGGGTGAGTACCCTGGTAGGTCTTAAGTCCGCTCTGCACCCGTCGAGATGACCCCGAATCGTCTCCTTCCGTCTCCTTGGCGGGTTACCCGGTCCTTCACGAGCCACTGCCCGGCGAGTCCGTGCTCGGTGCGGTGAGCGTCGTGATCCGCCTACGGTCGAACCCGCACCCAACGGCCACAGACGGGCGTTCACCGGCACGGGGAGGACGGGACTGCTCGCCCTCATGGCGTCAATCTAGGATCCAGGGGCGCTCCTGGCATCGACTGAAGGTCGTATTTGCAGGGTCGTACCACTCTGACTGCTGTGGTTGGTCAGGACAGACAGCGATACGTTCCAGGTCGTGGTGGCTCTGCTGGGGGGACCAAGCTGGACCGAAGGCCATCTGGCAGGCTAGTCTGAAAGTACTAACCTGATAACATGAACTATTACCTACAGGCTATGTTCATGAATTCAACTTCGTAAACCTCAATTTCTCCTTCCTGGAGTATGCACAAGTATAAACGTGCACGCGGGGACAAAACGCGACGGAAATTCACCTACCGTTAACGAACGTTGTACTGAGCAACACGTACGATACAAGCCAGTAGTGATCGCGACACTCAAAGCTACCGAGATAGAGAAGCGCCCCATGGTTGTCGGCGCCAAGATACGCCTACCCGAGCTAAACCCCTCGTTCGTCGTGGAACGACCACGACTTCTCGGGCTGTCTCTATTGACCCAGCGGGTCACAGCTACCTTTATTGTGGCTCCAGCAGGCTACGGTAAGACGATCGCGCTGTCACAAGTGGCACTCGCTACCCATCTGCCCATCGCCTGGATGACCGTTGATCCTCATGACGATGATCCACTGAGATTCCTGGAATACGTGTCGGCGGCGCTCTTCACCCTGCGCAACGACGGTGCGGAACGCTCTGGAGATTCGCCACCAGTGCTGCCAGAGACAGGATTACCGGAAGCGATCGCGCGACACGTCGAAGCGTTGGTCAACCGTCTTGATCAGCCAGTGGTTCTGGCGCTCGACGATTTTCACCATGTGACCGACCCCATCATCCTCGAAGCGATCCGCCTGCTCGTCGAGTTCCCCTCCAGTGACCTGTCGCTCCTTATCGCCAGCCGGAGCGAGCCAGCCCTGCCAATCGCGCGCTGGCGGGTGCAGGGCAGAGCGTCCGAGATCCGAGGCGACGACCTGCGGTTCACAACGGAAGAGACAGCTGGCCTGTCCGCGAGGTGGTTGCGCCAGTCACTCCCCAACCGCGACATCGACCGGCTCTGCATCTGGTCGGACGGTTGGGTTGCAGCCCTGACCGTCGTCTTGCGAAGACTGCGTCGAGGGACCGGCGACACCGTGCAGTCCGCCATGCGCCGGGTGATCACCAGTAATTACCAGCTCGCCGAGTACATCGAGAATGAACTCCTGCAGGATCTCTCCCCGGAGCAACTCGCCTTTCTCGAGCGTACCTCGATCCTCGGACGCCTTCGCGAGGACCTGTGTTCCTCCGTCGCAGAGGTACCGTTCTCGCCGGGAACGCTGCGGTCGCTCGCACACCGTGGGGTCCTCGTGTCGCCAATAGACGACGAGGCCCAGTGGTTCCAGTACCACCCGCTCTTCGCGTACCTCCTCCATCAACGACTCGTCATGGCGACCACAGCGGACGAGCTACGCCAGCTCCATACGCGAGCGAGCATCTGGTGGGAGCGCTTCGGCGATCAGGAAGCCGCTATTGACTACGCCATACGCGCGAAGGACTGGTGGCGAGCAACGGCGCTCATTACCCAACTGATGGAAGGGCCAGAAGGCAGCAAACGACTCGTGCTCCTTCGCTCCTGGCTCGACGCGTTTCCCCGAGGGGTTATCGATGACTCCGCTGATCTTTCCTCGTGGTACGCCTGGACCCTCGTGCGGACCAACAGGCTTGACCTCTTCGAACAGCACCTGGCGACTGCGGAGCGCAGGTGGACCGAGGCCGGTGACGATGCACGGTTGGCCGCAGTGCACCTCACCCGTGCCTATGCGGCCTTCTATCTTGGGGATGGCGCTGCCTGTATCGAGTCCGTGAACGCAGCGCTCGCGTCGCTGCCCGATCCCCACGATTCCGAGCGTCGGAAAGCGCAGATCGCGCTGGCACTGGGATACTCACATACGGGCAAGGCAAGCGAGGCGCTCTCCATCCTGGACTCACTGCCAGTGCAAGCGTCCATCGACCCGACGATTCGCATGGACGCAGAGGTTCAGCGCCTCTGGGTCCAGTTCCTCGGCGGGCGACTAGCCTCAGCCAAGGAGGGCCTGCAGCGTTTCATCGCGGATAACCAGGCCGATATCTCCGACGCGGTGCGACGGGCGCACGTCATCCTGGCCGACATCTACCTGGAGGAGTCCAAGTTTCGAACCGCTGCCGACCTGCTCGGACATGCGGACGACCTGGCGAGACGAAGGGGCTCGTTTCCCCTGCTCGCCGATGCTCGCTGGCGATGGGCGCTCCTGTGGTCCCGCACTGGTCGCGAGGCGGATGCGCTCGCAAAGATCGATGAGATGATGGGGGATGCCCGGTCCGTTCGGAACGTACGCGTGAACAGCCGCGGGTTCGCTCTGCGTGCCCAGATCTGGATGGCGCAGGGGCGAACGGATCTCATGCACCAGTGGGTCTACGAGCGAGAGCCCTCGGTCTCTGGACCCATTGACTACAACTCCGAGCCCGAGTTCCTGGCATTCGCTGGGTGGCTCATCAAGACCGGGCAGCCCGACGCCGCAATCCCGATCGTCAGGACACTGGCCCACCAGGCTGAACAAGACGGACGCCACGGGCACCTGATCCAGGCCCTGGTCCTCAGGGCAATGGCCGAGGACGCACTGGGTGACCGGGAAACTGCACTCGACATCACTGAGCGCCTCACGCGGCTCGGTCAGAACGGTGGGTACCTCGCGTCACTCGCGCAGGGTGACGAGCGGCTGCTGCGCCTATACCTCGAACTTGCGGCGAGGGGACACTTTGTCGATTACGTCGGGCGCGTGGCCGAAGTCGCGAAGGCGTCGACCCAGCGCGACCCGTTGCCACAGGGTGACGAGGTGGTCAACTCCGGCTTCAAATTGAGTAGCCGCGAACTGGAGGTCCTCCGGCTGCTGGCGGTTGGGTTGACGAATCGCGACATCTCGAGCCAGCTGTACATCTCGATCCCGACAGTGAAGCGTCACATCACCACCGTGTTCGGCAAACTCGATGCGGTGAATCGCACCGAGGCCGTATCCAAGGCACGTGAGAACCGAGTGATCTAAGGATCAGGCAACCTGCTCCCCGAGGGGATCGGGAAGGACATGTCGTCCGGACCATTTACCACGGTGAACACGGCCGCGAGGCCCATCGAGAGCTCATGCCCCACCCGGGCAAGGCCTGCCGATCGAAGGATGTCGTCGCTATCATCTTGGACACAGGCGTAGATCCGATCTAGGACCCCGGGAGCCAGTGTCAATCCAACGGGTATCACCATGGCCACCGTCGCGGCATACCCGGCGGACACCCTGCCGCGGCCGAGGCTGTCCTCATGTTCCGAATGGATGAAGACGTCCCCGACTTCCGAGCGGGAGACGATCTCGATGACCGGTACCTCGTCCGAGCCGGTGCGCTGGAGCTGCCGGACGCGGTTGGCCGTGTTGATCCGCTGTTCGTGGGGAGTCAGGATGACGATCAACACATCCTATCCTCAATCGGCAGGCCCAACCGCCGTAATCGTCACTGCTCGCCCAGACCTGGCGATGCCCCGTCGAGACTCTATGGTCACCGTACGCGTTGGTCGCAGGCATGGGATCGACCAAAGGTCGCAATTGGCAGGACGTAGTGCGTCCAACTGGCCATCCCGAATGGCCCTCGCCGTGGTTCACGACAAGCCGACGAACCCCCGATTACGCCCCCTGCGATACGACCTTCGGTCGATTTGCTCCAAGAGGGGAGCCGTCACAGTGCAATGGGAGGAACGCCCGTTCCCTGAAGGAGGGACGACCATGGGGCGATGCCACCGACGTGCCGTCGTCCTTCGACCGCCTGGATGGAGATCTGTGCCATGAACGCGCTCTCGCGCCGAGACGTCATCAAGCTGGGCTCCATCGCCGCAGGAGGAGCCATCGCAGTGAGTGGCGGTACGGCTCCCACGTCAATGCTGTCGTCAGTGACGGCCCAGGGTGTTCCAGGCGAACGCATCCGACCTCTGGACTTCTCCCCCTTCATGGCGGACCTGGACGCCCTGGACGAGGCGCGGCTCGCTGAGATCGGGGAACTCGTCATTGGCTCCACCGTATCGGACCTGCAAGCTGCCCAGGAATCCGGCGATCTCAGCTCGGAGGACCTGACGCTCTTCTTTCTCAGCCGCGTCCGGATGTATGACGACCTCCTGCGCAGTTATATCGAGCTCAACCCTGCCGCATTGGAGGAGGCCCGGGCAGCGGATGCCGCCCGCGCTTCCGGCCAGGTCAGCAGTCGCCTGCATGGGATCCCGGTCAGCGTCAAGGACAACATCGAGACAGCTGGACCGATGCGCACGACTGCTGGCGCCGTGGTGCTCGCGGACAACGTAGCGGAGGCAGACGCGCCACTCGTCGCACAACTCCGTCAGGCCGGCGCCGTGATCCTCGGGAAAGCCAGCCTCTCGGAGTTCGCTGGCGCGGTGAACGATCCCGGCGCTAACGCCATGGCTGGTCAAGGCATCAATCCGTATGGAGCATCGTTTCCTGTTGCTGGGTCGAGCAGTGGCTCAGCCATCTCGACCTCCGCTTATCTCGCCGCCCTCAGCGTCGGCACGGAGACGTCCGGATCGCTGATCGCCCCGTCAGCACTCAACGGGGTGGTGGGTATGAAGCCGAGCACCGGAGTGATCTCCTCCGAAGGGGTAGTGCCTCTCCTCCCGAGCAACGATTCGTCAGGGCCGATCGCTCGCTCCGTGACGGATCTCGCCGCTCTCCTTGACGTGATCGCTATCAAGCAGGCTGACTACCACGCAGCGCTCGACCCAAAGGCACTGCGAGGGGTCACAGTCGCCGTGCTCCGGGACGACATCCTCGCGCAGGAGTCGAACCTCGAGGACACGAGTGACAATGACGTGGTGGTTCAACGGATAGACGAGGGCATGGCAGACGCTGGAGCGACGGTTGTCGACTCGACCCTCGAGACAGACGACCAGTTCGAGAACGCCTTTGGCGTGTTCCTGCTCTCAGGGGTCGCCCTCGAGATCCCGGCCTACCTCTCGGGAGTAGGTCTCCCGATCGAGACGTTGACTGACGTGATCGCGTTCAACGAAGCGGATCCCTCGATCAGGATCCCGAACGGCCAGGCAATCTTCGACCAGGCGGCCACGGCCGCGCTGTCTCCAGACCAATACGAAGCGATCGCCCCGGTTATCAGGAGCGAAGCTACGGAACCGCTCGAGGCAGCCTTCTCGGCGAGTGGCGCGGCCATGCTCGTGAGCCTCACCAATGTTCACTCCACGTCGTATGCATCGGCAGGGTATCCCGCGATAACGATCCCCCTGGGGCTCCGATCGATCGGGATGCCCACCGGCGTGACCTTTATCGGCAGACCAGGCGAGGATGCCGCGCTGATCGGGTACGCATTCGCCTTCGAGCAGGCCACACTGCTCCGGGAGGAGTCCGATCTCGAGTCGCTAAGCAACGCGACCCCTACGGCCGGGACTCCAGCGGCGGCGACCCCAGCGGCGGCGACCCCGGTGGCTGGGACTCCGGTAGCTGGGACTCCGGCTCCCTGAAGCTGTCTCTCGTGAGACGCTCCGACCATCCGGTGAGACGTGAGGTGATGAGTCTCAGGGAGATTGGGTGGGGCGCCAGGCAGGTACCGAGAGCACCATCATGAGTGATCCACCGGATGCGCCGATCAAACAGTCTAGCCTTCAGCCAACCGGTCCCGCAGCACCGGACCCGCTCATTGCCTCAGCCCAGTTGGCTCGTCCAGGACTGCCCACACAATCGGCAGTGCTGGACGACCAACGGGCTGATCTCCAGCATGTCATCCGTGTCACCGGCCAGATGCTCAGTGGGATCGAGAGTGCCCTCGCGCACCTGAAGGGCAATGATCGGCGTCGCCTGGAACGGCAACGCCGGCTCCTCACCCGCGAGTACGAGGTTACGCTCACGGAACTCGCCCGTCTCGACCTCGACGACTCCCACTGGTGATAAGAAACCGGCTCTCGTTGGTCGCCCAGCGTGCCGGTCGCCGGGCCATGGGTCTACCGTCCGAGCGAGCGACAGGGCTTCTCGCCGTGAAGACGGCGACGTCTCAGCGGCCGAGGGACCTGGTCATCCGACTTCGCGGCCGTCAGCGCAGAAGAGCAACTTCTCGGGATGCATGGCCAAGTGGGCACGTCGCCGTTCGTCGTAGCGACTTCCGAGGATGGCGTTCAGGATCGCCCCGAGCATGATGATGATCCCGGTCGCATAGAGGAACCAGAGCAGGATGACCAGGCTGCCGAACGCACCGTAGGGATCGCCAGGATTGGCGATGCGCAACGCGGCGTTGAAACCCAGGACCAGGATCAGCCACGCGGCGGCCGCGAAGCTCGCGCCTGGTAGTTGCCATCGCAGGTCGAGATCGAGATTCGGCCCGACCCAGTAGAGCGCCAGCACGGCGCCGAGCGCGCAGGAGATGACCAGGAACCATCGTACGATCAGTACGGCGGTGTGGGCCGTCGGGTCGGCAGTGAACAGATCAGTGAATTGCCGGCTCAAGCTCGCCCCGAAGACCAGCAGCACCGCTGCGAGGACGATGAGCGAGACCACTACGGCCGCCAGGGACGCATTGATGACCCACTGGGCCAGAAACGTCCGCGTCTGGCGCACGCCGTAGGACCGGTTGCACGCGTTCACCAAGGAACCGACCGCACCGGCTGCGCTCCAGACCGCCAACATGATCGCCACCACGATCCCGAAGGACGCTCGCCCAGTGCTTGTCCGGCTGATCGCCCGCTCGACGATCTCCAGCAGCGGCAGCTTCAGCGCCTCTGGAGCCGAGTCGTCGATCGCATCGCGCAGGGTATTGGCGACCGGGATCCCTATGGTCGTGTCGAGGAGAGCACCGACCGACATGACGAGAAGAATCGTAGGGAAGATCGCGAAGAAGAGACTGTAGGCAAACTGCGTCGCCTGACCGGGGACGCCTGTCCGCGTAAAGTCCCGGGAGAATTCGCTCGCGAAACTGCGCAGAGTCAGCGGCGGTGGGCCGGCGCTCTTGGGTCGGTCGTCGTTAGTGACGCCAGCCGACGTAAACGCGGTCCCGCCGGCGTCCGCTGCGATGGACGTCCCGCCGTGACGGGTCTCTCCCGAGGTCATCGTGCCCCCTTTGGCCGAGACCAGCGTCGGGTGGTCCTGGACGGGTGCTGTCTTGGCCGCCCAGCGACGTGGACGTCGTGACGCATCTGTTGCAACCGGGGATCGGCTGCCCCCGGAAACGCACTGAAGGGACCTCCAACGTGGTGGAAGTCGCGCCAGCGTCTTCGTTGCGGTGAGGGCTACAGGCGACCCCGCCATGACCAAGGCCGGTTCCCGCCCCAGAGAGCAGCGACCTCTCGCCACGGCGACTGTTCAGGTCCCTTCGCTCAGATGCTGAGGCGACACCCCCAGCAGCTCGACCAGCGCCCTCCCGTCGTACATGTTGATCCTCGGCACTTCAAGCTCGAACTCGGCGCCCGTTTGAAGGTCTTCCAGCGTGAGTTCCGTGCGGGTCAGCCTCCTCTTGACGCTGGCGCCGAGGTTGTCTCGCCCGATCTCGCCAAGCGGCCAGATACCGGTCACCGACAGGTTGGTCCTCATGCCCAGCCGGTAGACTGTCGAATCGCTGACGGCTACGCAGACTGAGCCCGGGAGTTCATTGCCGAGCTGATTCAGCGCCTTGCCGGCCAACATGCCCCAAGCTGTGCCCATCGACCGACCCCATCCCCGGCTTGATGACCCGATTGCGCCACCCGGACTCATGGCCACTTGAGTACCCTTGGGGTTGAACACGGCGACATCGAGGATCCGATCGTGCTCGACCAACTGCTGGGCGGCTTCGCGCAGGTTGTCTTCCAGTCCCATCGGGAACCTCTCCTTTTTAGCGTTCGGGACGAAATCCCCTCGTGGATTCCTCGGCCTACGACCAGTCGTAGAGGGCCGAAGGGCCGAACCGGACCCGTACCACAGCCGCCTTTCTCAGGCGCTGTCGCCCTGTGCGCCGATCGGGGAACCTGGCGCGACGGGCACGCCATGGCTGGACGGGCTGTGGGCTGACCGTGACGGGAGCCAGGCGACCCGGTCACGTCGGGGGTTCGGCTGCCCACATTGGTGGTTGCCCGGCCATGAGGACACCGAGGGCCGCATCGTTGGCGGCAGATACCCACCCGTCGAGAGCAGCCAAACTTGGCTGTCTACCGGCTCAGGGACGATGCTAGATGGGTGAGAGATGGGCGGCATCGACCAAAGGTCGCAGTCGTCCAGTCGTAGCATGTGAATAGAGTGACGCAGGGACCTTTGACCGACGGATGACCGAATACGACCTTCGAACACCCCCTCAATCGGCGTCGTCCGGTAGGTACTTGCGAGTCCCGGGGTGGGGTCGAACAAATGAGTGCTGTCCGAGCCTTCTTGGACGAACTTGGAGGTGACCGGCGCCAAGCTGTCGAACTTGCCCAGCTCACCAGTCAGCACTCTGGTAAGAGGACCAAGCTTCTCGAGCGCTGACCACATCCTTCTCTATCGGACGCAGGCGAACATTGTGACGGGACGTCGACGCTATTTTCATCACTGATATACCGCATAACGAATGACGTTCACTCTCTGTGAATGTGTCTAGTATTTGCTCTCTTGGTTCCACCGGGTGACCATAAATCCACCGTACGCCCATGGCTCATGGCTAGTGATCGGCAGCAGCAACGATTCTTAAGCTCCCAAACGCAGCGCGAGGGGCCGTATACCGGCCCTTTTCCGGATGTTGTCTTGGAGGATCGTCCGACGCGGTCACGTAGCTGTGGCCTGAACGATGTCCTGGTGCAGAGTCACAAAGGGAGTTTCTCTCGTCCACTTGGTAGCGCCTCGTGCCGTTCGATGACGTGAACTCGAAGACGCCGCTGACCGTGGCCAAGGAGACGGTAGCACCGCCGAAGACCCGATCACCGGTTTTCTGGTTGGCGTCCGTGTCGGTGTCGGTGCTTTCGATAGCCATGCTTGGTCAAAAGTGCCGCTAGTTAGCGATAAATCCCATCCGCTTAGTGATTCAGCTTCCCACGGTTAGGGCCATTAGACAGATCCTAACAGGCCAAGGTAGTACTATGAGAGTACGATGATACAACGACGGCCTGAGACCACTTGGCTAGGAGGAAAGTTGATCGACGAAGGAGCCCGGCGACTATTTGATCTTCGAGGGGACCGGGCATGGAGTATCCGTCGCCTAGCCGCCGAGGCGACCGTAGCACCGAAAACGGTGTTGCGCCTTGAGGCTGGGGACGATGTCCGGCCGGCCTCGGTTGCCCGGATTGCTGAGGCCTTGGGCGTGGAACCGATGGCAATTCAGGAGTACCGCGAGCAGCGGGCGAGGGCAACTAAGGGCCATGGCCCACTTTGTTAGGCCTCGGCTGAAAGCGTCACCACGTCCGACGGAAAGAAGGCGGTAGTACAGGAGACGTTGATGAGAGGCAGCATCCAGAAGCACGTTGGCAAGACCGGCACCTCGTGGTATGCGGTCGTCGACCTCGGACCCGACCCGGTGACGGGTAAGCGACGACAACGCCGGATTAGCGCTCCAACGAAGCGGGAACTGCAAGCCGCCGTCGCAGCGAAGTTAGCCGAAGCGGACGGTGGCATCGCTTCGGATGGCGGCAAGATGCTTCTCCGCGACCTGTGCGCGCGGTGGCTGGCTGCCACCGAAACGAACGTGAAGCCATCGACCTTTCGCAGATACAAGGACACGGTGCGGCTTCACATCTTGCCCCTGCTCGGATCGAAGCAGATCGGGAAGCTGACTCCGCTCGACGTTGAGCGCCTGTTTGATGACCGGCGGGCAGCGGGCCTCTCCCCGACGACCGTCTTCCACATCGGCGGCACGCTTCACCGGGCGCTCGATCAGGGTGAACGATGGGGCCTTATCAACCGCAATGTCTGCGAGCTGGTCACGTCCCCGAGACGGGCCACACCCGAGATGCAGACGTGGAACGCGGATCAAGTTGCGGCGGTGCTGCGGGTGGCAGAGGGGGACGACCTTGATGCTCTGTGGCGTCTCGCGCTCCTGACCGGAATGCGACGCGGGGAACTGCTCGGGCTGATGTGGCAGGACATCGACCTCGACGCCGGGACGCTGGCCGTCCGGCGGACCCTGAGCCGGGGCGTGGGCGGGACGTGGGAGCTGGGCACGCCGAAGTCGGCAGCGGGGAAACGGTCGATCGCCCTGCCCACCCTGGCCATCGAAGCCCTCCGGCGTCACCGCATCCGGCAACTCGAACGACAACTATCCCTAGGACCGATCTGGGGATCCGGCGGCTTCGTCTTCACGAACGAGACCGGCGGGGCGCTGCACGTCAACACGCTGGTACGCCGGTATGAGGGGCTGGTAAAGGCGGCCGGTGTTCCCCGAATCAGATTTCACGACTTGCGTCACACGTCCGCCACGCTACTTCTGTCGAAGGGAATCCACCCCAAGATCGTTCAGGAGCGCCTCGGGCATTCGTCCATCTCGATGACCTTGGACCGGTACAGCCATGTGACACGGGACATGCAGCAGCAGGCCGCCGACGCCTTCGATGACCTGCTCAGGTTCCCGAAAGCGGCAGTCTGATGGGACGATGTGACAAGGATGTGACAAAGAGGGAAGAAGGGTCCGGGAACAGCGCGCCGTAGCGGCCTTTTTCTAGCTATGGTGCCGGGGAGGGGACTCGAACCCCTACAGCCTCGCGGCCACCAGATCCTAAGTCTGGCGCGTCTGCCAATTTCGCCACCCCGGCCGATGACACGACATTCTACCGCTCCCTCCGGGGACTCGACGATGGCGCGCATGAATCACCGTCACGCCCACGGCGACCAGTCAGCGCCCCATCCGCCGCCAGAAGGACACGGCTTCCGGGCTGGCGAACCTCGAGACCAGCCGGTACGATGCCCCTCGAAGCTGCCGAACATCAGGTCTCGTCGACCACCTGGCGATTCACGAGGCACCGAGCGATGGACGTCCCCATGGTCAGCGTCGCCACGACGCGTGGCCTTCCCTACATCAAGATGATGGATCCCCGGCTGTCCTGAGCACCGCCCGACAGGACAGCCGGATGGGGTCGATTTGCCATCCCTGAGACGGCTGCTCCCCGTCGCCGGCGAATCGACCCCGTCCCCTCGTACAGGGAACGTCCATCATGTCTCCTATCGACCCTCCCCGTCCCTCCCGTCGCCTCTCCCCACGATGGCCCGGTCGACGGCGTTCTCGCCCAGATGCGCGGGCGACGCCTCCCATCTGGTCGAACAGGGCGTTCCGCAGTCTGTGGCTGGCGTCGACCGTCTCCGATTTCGGTCTCTACGTCTCAGCTCTGGCCATCCCGCTGACGGCGGCGAACACGCTGAACGTCTCACCCTTCCAGATGGGACTGCTGACCGCCGTCGAGTGGTTGCCATTCGTCGCGCTCGGCCTCATCGCCGGTGTCGTCGTCGACCGCCTCCCACGCCGCCGCCTGCTGGTCGCGACCGACTTCCTGCGAGCCGCGCTGCTGGCGATCATCCCGGTGCTGGCGATCATGGGCGACCTGACGTTTGTCGTGCTGGTCGGGGTCGCCTTCGCGGTTGGCGCGTGTAGCCTCATCTTCCAGGTCGCCCAGGTCTCGCTCGTACCCGGACTCGTAGACCGCGACCAGTTGACCACGGCCAACGGTCGGCTGGAGGCGAGCGCGGCGGCAGCGCAAGCGACCGGCCCCGGGTTGGCCGGTATCCTGATCGGCATCTTCTCGGCGCCGATCGCGATCACCGTCAACGCCGTCTCGTTCGCCGTCTCGGGCCTGATCCTCCGCGGTGTGCCACGGCAGTCGAGCGACGTCAGGACCGACATCGCGTCGACCGCCACGTCCGACCGTGAATCCGCGTCACTCCGGGCTCAGGCCCGCCGGGCCGGTCGTGACATCGTCGTCGGGCTCCGCGTCTTCGCCGACCAGCCGCTCCTGCGAGCCTCCCTGCTCGCCAATTCGACGATCAACCTGTTCGGCTTCGTCTTCCTCGCGGTCTACATCCTCTTCATGACCCGGACGCTGGGGCTCTCCGAGGTGACCATCGGCCTCATCCTGAGCCTGGGCGGGGTCGGTGCCGTCGCTGGCGCACTCCTGAGCGACCGGCTGCAGCGCTGGCTGGGTTTCGGCCGGGCGATGGTCTGGTCGATGCTGGTCTGCTGCGGCGCCAGTCTGCTGGTCCCACTGGCCCTCGTGTTCCCGTCGGCCGCCGTACCGCTGCTCGCCACAGCCGAGCTGGTCCAGTACGGTTCCCTGGCGATCTTCAACATCGGTGGTCGGACACTCCGCCAGGTGCTGGCCGGCGACGCCGTCCAGGGACGCGTCAATGCCACGGCCCGGACGTTGATCGGCGCGGGCACGCTCGTCGGGAGTGTCGCTGGTGGGCTACTCGGCGGCTGGATCGGGCTCGGCAACACGTTGATCGTCGGTGCGATCGGGATGATGCTGGCAATTCCGATCGTGCTGCTATCCCCACTCCGCGGTCTCCAGACCCTTCCCGCGGCGGCGCCCGGCGAGCAGATTCCAGGGCCGATTGTCCCCGCCCCAGCGACGGGCCCGACATGAACACGACGGGAATACTGGCAAGGGTGGCAGCGCGACGATCCGAGGTCGTGCGACCATGCGGCCCATCAGCGTATGAACCACGCGCGAACCGGACATGGAGAGACACCCCACATGACGACCACTCAGACC
>CADCWK010000153.1 GCA_902806375.1 uncultured Thermomicrobiales bacterium | reverse complement strand
CCCCACAGTCGTCCAGGCATTCCAGCAGTCGCTGCGCCGAATCCCGCCCGAGAGCGTGAGTGTCCCGGACGGTCGCCAGATCGACGTGACCGGTACGCTCGATCTCGGCCAGGATCGACTGGCCGAAGCGGTCGAAGGCGCCAGTCGTCACGACCCGATCGTCACGAAGCCGGACCAGTTCGCCGTCCCGGACCAGGATGGCCACCTCATCGGCGTCCAGTCCCGCGGTCAGCGTCGCACGCCCGAGTGGCTGGGCAGCCACGTCCGCGAGCCACCCATCGGCGAGGCTGCGACTGCGTGGCAAGAGCCGGGGTCGGTAGCCGGGAAGATGGATGAAGGGTCCTGACTGGACGATGAGCCCCCGCCCGAGTGCCGCGCCCACCAGCGCCGCGGCGGCAACGTCCGTCTGCGTTCGCACCTGCGTCAATGGCAAGCCGGGTGATTGTGGCCGCGTCGTCTGGACCTCGACCAGGGCCGCAGTCAGTCGATCGATGAACGCGTCCCACGCGTGGCGCGAGATGACCAGCGTCTCCCCGGTCGCCGGTGGGGGGACGGGTGATGACGGATGCACGGGCAGGATCGTGCCATCGGCCAGCCAGGCCCGGGTGAGGGGGCCGGCCACGGCGGGCAGGTCCGCTGTCAGGTCGGACAGGGCGATCGGACCGCGGGCGAGGCGTCTCTCGAGCTCGGGGACGGGGTCGCCGAGAGCCAGCGCCTGGAGGGCCGGCCATCGGGCCCTTCCCGGTCCGCGTGGCCGGGAGCCGTGCCGCGCCAGGACCACCCCACCGCCGAGGGTGGCCGGGGGTGACGAGCGCCGCATGACCAACCGGTCGCCGACCCGGATTGGGAGAGGACGATCGAATGCGATCTCGGCGAGACCCTCCTGCCCAGCCAGCAGGCGCTGTCGTCCCAGGAGGCGGACGCGGGCATTACGGCGGGCCGTCCCGGTGAGGACCCGGACCGTGTCGCCGGACGTGAGGGAGGCGGGGGCGTCGTCGGCCAGGCTGAGCGACACGTCCGCGAATGCTGACACGGCGATCTGACGGTCGGCGAGGACGTCCCCACGCGCGATCGCCGATCGATCGAGGCCGGCCAGATTGACAGCCACCCGCTGCCCCGGCGAAGCCGTGACGACTGCCTCACCCTGGCTCTCGATCTGACGGATCGTCGTCGTGATCCCCGCGGGGTGCACCACAACGGCGTCGCCGGTCGCGAGGCGGCCGGCGAGCAGCGTCCCGGCGACCACGGTCCCGATCCCTGGTCTGGTGAACACGCGGTCGATCGGCAGCCAGGCCGCCACGCCGGGTGTCGTCCTGGCAGGACGGGGTGGGATCGACTGCAGTTGGCTCCGTAATCTCTCGATCCCGGACCCGGTCCGGCACGAGACGGGGACGATGGGCACATCGTGAAAGCCGCGTTCGCGCAGGAGCGACGCCGTCTCGGCGCCGGCCAGCGACGCCCATTCCGCGTCAACGAGATCGGTCCTGGTCAGTGCGACGACTATCTGGCGGATCCCGAGCACGTCGAGGATGCGGAGATGTTCGCGGGTCTGCGGCATCGGGCCATCATCGGCGGCGACCACCAGCAATGCGGCATCGATGCCGCCCGCCCCCCCGATCATGGTCTCCACGAGGCGCTCATGACCCGGCACGTCGATCAGGGCGACGGTCCCGCCGTCCGGGCGAGGGAGCGCGGCGTATCCCAGTTCGATGGTCATCGACCGCCGACGTTCCTCCGGCAGGCGATCGGGGTCGATCCCGGTCAGCGCGCGGACCAGCGTCGATTTCCCGTGGTCAACATGGCCCGCCGTGGCGATGGTCACGTAGCCGGGGGTCAGGGTCGTCCGCTCGCCATCACCGGGGAAAGTGACCGGGTCCGTTCCCATCCCGGCTCCGCCCAGTGCCCGCTAGAGGCGCTGATAGTCTTCGAGATCGAGGACGAAGACCGTCGCGGCAGCGGACTGGATCTCACTGCCCTCGGCGGGAGCGTTGCTGGAGCGGGCGTTGCTCCGGACCAGGTCGAGGATCCGGTCGATCTGGCCCTCATCGGCGCCGACCATCAGCGTCGTGTTCCCCCGGCGCAGGAACCCGCCGGTGCTCGCGAGCCGGGTGGCGCGGAACTCATCCTCCAGGAGCGCATCGACGACGTTGTCAGCGTCTTCGTTCTGAACCACGGCGATGATGAGTTTCTTCATGGAATGGTGCTCCCGCGAGGTCACGGTCGATTCCGGACGGATTGAACGCGCTGAAGTCGGAGGGCCGGGATCGGACCGCTCCGGGAACGCGAGTGCGGTCGTGACCGGTGTGCGGGCCGGATTATAGCCCGTTCCCACCGGGACGTGACGCTCCGCTAACGGCTTCCGGGTTAGTTCGCCGCCGCGACCGGAGGTGAGCGCTCTTCCACGGCGGCGACGAACGACTCGATGTCCGCTTCCAGGGTAGCGAGACCGCGCCGCCAGAAGGCCTGGTCGCGGATGTCCACGCCGAATGCGGTCGCCAGGTCGGCGGGGTCCGCCTGACCGGTTCGGCGCAGCAGCTCGTCATAACGATCATGAAATATTCCCGGAGAAGCCGTGTACTCGGCATACAGGCCGATCCCGAAGAGCTGCCCGAACAGGTACGGGTAGTTGTAGAACGACTGGGTGCTGTAGTAGTGGGGCTTGCTCGCCCAGGCGTACGGGTGCAGTCGCTCGGGATCCAGCCCGTCACCGTAGGTCGATCGCTGGGCGTCGAGCATCAGCGAGCAGAGCTCGTCGGCGCTGAGTTGCCGGCTGGTGCGCTGATCGAAGACCGTGGACTCGAACCGGAAGCGGCTAAGGATGTCGAGGACGATCTGGGTCGTGTCGGACAGGAACGACTCCAGGATGATGAGCCGGTCGTCGCCGTCGGCCTCGCGCAGTCCGGCCTGCCGGATGATCGTCTCGCAGAAGGTACTGGCGGTCTCGGCGACGACCATCGGCGAGCCGCGCCGGGTCGCGGGCTCGCCATGCTGGACGAAGTTGTGATAGGCGTGGCCGAGCTCGTGGGCGAGGGTGCCCATCCCGTTGTAGGACGGCGTGAAGTTGGACAGGATCCGGCTCTGCTCGCCGACGAACGGCATGCAGTACGCTCCACCCACCTTGCCCGGCCGGGGACCGGCGTCGATCCAGCCCTCGCGGAACGCTCGCCCTGCCAGGCCGGCCAGCTTGTCCGAGAAGCCGGCGAAGTGATGCTGGATGAACGCGGTGGAGTTCCCGTAGCTCCAGCGATCGTCCGGGACGGCCGACATCGATGGGGTGACTGGTGCGAACAGGTCGAACCAGGCGAGGCGCTCGATCCCCAGCAGCCGCGCCTTAGCGCGGAGATACCGGTGGAACAGGGGGAACGCGTCCTCGGCCGCGGCGACGAGCGCGTCGAGGGTGGGCCGGTCGAGCCGGTTGCTGGCGAGTCCCTCGTCGAGTGGCGACGGGTAGCCCCGGTGCCTCGACGTCGTGTTGACGTGCCCCTTGATCCCGTTCATGGCGGCGGCGAGAGGGACCGCGTTCGCCCGCCAGGCAGCCAGTTCCGCGGTCCACGCCCGCTCCCGGACCGACCGGTCGGGATCGAAGGCGAGGTTCCGCACCGCGCTGATCGGCAGCGGTTCGCCAGGGGAGCCGTCGGCATCCGGGACCGAGACCAGGATCTGGGAGCTGACGTCCTGGTGGAGCCTGCTCCAGGCCCCACCGCTGGACGGCCCGAGTTCGGCCAGCAGGTCTTCCTCGGCGGGTGACAACTGGTGGGCGGCTCGGCGACGCGCGACGACGATGAAGTCGTCGTAGGCGTCCGCCAGCCGTGATCCGGTCCGGAGTCGCGCGTCGTCAATCTCGCCGATCCACGCGTTCAGCCGCGGACCGATCTGCTGCAGCGCGATCGTCCGCTCCTCGATCGCACTCAGCCGGGACTGGGCCGCCTCGTCGGTCGTATCGGCGGTTACCTTGCCGTAGAGGTAGGCCTCGATCGGGCCATACTGCTCCAGGATCGCGTCGAGCTGCCCAATGAGCTCATCGAACGCAGGCCCCGGGGCTTCATCGGACGAGATGACCACACCGAGGCGATCCGCCAGCTTGGCGATCGCCGCCACGAGGCGATCGGTGGCATTGGCCAGTTCCGGGGAATCGACCCCCGGGAACAGGGAATCGAGATCCCAGCGGGGTAGATCCGTGTCGACCGCTGGGGCGGTGCTCCGGGTCGGGGAATGGTCACCGTGCTCCATGGACGCGCTCCTTCGTGTCGACCGCTCACCGATGCGGGAGACGTTAGCACAGGAGGAGCGAGGCGTCGGGGGTCACGGTCGGTGCCTGTGCGCGGCGCCGGAGAACCCCCCCTAGCCGTGGCTTCCCAGGGTCCGGTCGAGGTTGATGGCGGCACTGATGAGGGCGAAGTGGGTGAAGGCCTGGGGCGTATTGCCCAGGGACTCGCCGTGCAGCCCGATCTCCTCCGAGTAGAGCCCGAGATGGTTTGCGAAACCCAGCATCCGCTCGAACATGAGACGGGCATCGTCGACCCGACCGGCCCGGGTCAGGGCCTCGACGAGCCAGAAGGTACACATGTTGAAGGTGCCCTCCTCTCCGTCCAGTCCGTCGGACCCGTCGCCGGGTGTGTAGCGGTAGACGAGGCCGGCGGAAGTCAGGCCACCATTGGCTGGCGACCGCATGATGGCTTCGATCGTCCGCAACATCTTGGGCTCTTTGGGCGCGACGAAGAAGACGAGCGGCATGAGCAGGACCGCGGCGTCCAGGTCATCGGAGCCGTAGTACTGGGTGAAGGCCTGACGTTCCTCGTTCCACCCCTTCTCCATGACCTCCTCGTAGATCGTGTCCCGCGTGCTGATCCACTCCTGGTAGGGAGCGGGGAACGACCGCTTCTGGCCGATCCGGAGTGCCCGGTCGATCGCGACCCAGCACATGACCTTGGAGATGGTGTAATGCTGCTTGCCGGACCGGGATTCCCAGATGCCGTCGTCCGGCTTGTCCCAGTTGGCGATCACCCACTCGACCATCGCACGCAGCCGCGTCCAGAGATCGTAGGAGATCGGGCCGTCGTACTTGTTGCTGAGGTAGACGGCGTCCAGGAGTTCGCCGTAGATGTCGTGCTGCACCTGCTCGACGGCAGCGTTGCCCAGGCGGACGGGCCGGCTGCCGGCATAGCCCTCAAGATGATCCAGCTCGATCTCGGTCAGTTCGTCCCTGCCGTCGACCCGGTACATCAGCCGCAGGGGTCCCGCCTCGTTGCCTGACTCACAGCGCGCCGCCAGCCAGTCGATGAAGTGGGCCGCCTCGTCCTTGAACCCGAGCCGGATGAACGCATACAGGACGAAGGCCGAATCCCGGACCCAGGCGTAGCGATAGTCCCAGTTCCGGGCACCGCCGATCAGCTCCGGGAGCGCCATCGTCGCCGCCGCGGCGATCGCCCCGGTCTCCTGCTGGGTGAGCAGCTTCAGCGTCAGGACCGACCGGTTGACGTACTCCCGCCAGCGCCCGGTGTATTCGCTCGTCCCGAGCCAGCCGCGCCACCAGTCCACGGTACGCTGGAAGGCGGTCTGGGAGTCCTCCGGGGACAGCCAGACGGGCATTTCCCCTTCGGCCTCTGGGCTCTGGAAGGAGAAGGCCGCCCGCTCGCCCTCCTTGAGGACGAATGTCGCCGTGACACCCCTGTCCGTCGCGACGAGTGGGATGCTGCTTCCGAGCCGGAAGACCTGGCCATCGGCCGAACCCTGACCGGTAAAGATCGCACCCTGCTCGACGACCGCGGTGACGTGCCCGCCCCGCGCGTAATCCAGCGCTGGTTCGCAGGTGACCTTCATGGTCATGCAGCCACGCAGCACCTGCACGTGGCGGATCAGGCAGTGCTCGTCGGAGATCGCATCGGTCGGGTCGGTTCCCAGCGGCATCAGGTCGATGACCTCGACCATGCCCGCATCGGAGAAGAACCGGGTGACGAGGACGTTGCTGTCCGGCCAGTACTGCTGGCGCCGGTTCAGCCCGTCCCCGACCGGGTGGATCTGGAAGTGCCCACCGCGATCGGCGTCCAGGATGCGCCCGAAGACGCTCGGGGAATCGATGCGTGGGTAGCAGAACCAGTCGATGGAGCCATTCATACCGACGAGGGCGACGGTCCGCAGGTCACCGATGATGCCGTAGTCCTCGATGGGCAGGTAGCGCCCGTCGCTGGCCGCCACGCCGGCCGCCTGTGCTGTCCGCTGCCTGACCATTGGCTCTCCCGTCGTGCGCTTTCGACCATCAGGAACATGCCGAGCGGACACGCACGCCGGTCGCCAAAGGGCCGGGCGG
>CADCWK010000152.1 GCA_902806375.1 uncultured Thermomicrobiales bacterium | reverse complement strand
TATTCCAACAAGCTTGATTGTCATCCAGCGGCCGTCGGCTAAAGAAGCTGCGTGAGGGGGCCGAGAGGGCGGCGGGATGTGTCCCGCCGCCCTCTCGGTGATGGATCAGCTTCGTTCACGGCCGAGGAGATGGGATCATGGGCAGACCGCTGCCCAGGTACTCCCTTCGCCGTCCCAGTGTCCCTGCCTTAGTCGAACTCGCCCGGTTCACACGCCAGACCGTTGTTGTTCCGATCGAGGGCATCGACGTTGTTGTAGACGCTGCCCCCATCTGCTTCAAAGTACGCCTGCGCCTCGCCCGGCGACGCAAAGTCGTAGCAGTCGTAATCGACCCCATCGAGGCCGCCGTATCCGGTGTAGACCGGGCTGTCGACGACGGCTGGCTCCTGGGCCGGCGGTGGACCAGCCACCGGAGCCTCTGGTACCGTCACGACCCCATTGTCGCCAGATCCGCCCCCGTTGCTTGGGGTTGAGCCGGTGCCGCTGGTGCCGCCAGGTTCGACGCCGAAGTAGACCTCGCAGGCCAGGCCATCAAAGTCTGGATCGATCGTCGGCTGCTCTTCCGGGTTCTCAGCATAGTAGGTCTGAGCCTGGTCGTAGTCCGCGAACGGCGTGCAGTCGGCGACCGGCCCGACGATGCCACTACTGCCCGAGGCGTCGGTGGAACCGCTCCCCTGGTCAGCCTGGCTCGGCACCTGCGGCTCGTTGGCGATTGTCCCGGTCCCGGCGTCGATCGACTCCGTCGAGAGGTCAACGCCCTGTGCTCCGACTAGGAAGAACTCGCAATCGGTATCACCGGTCAGCTCGAAGTCGAAGTTGGCGACCCCACCCGAGGGGATCGGCTGGAACTCGTACTCGTCCTCGCGGAGTGTCGCGCCGGCCGCGTTCGTCACGTCACCGTCTGCGTCGAAACACACGAGCTGACCCACGCCCACGAGCAGGTCGAACAGGTACCCGTTGAAGACCCGAGCGGTAATGACGTCATCGTCGCGGGTGATCACATCGATGGGGACTGGAACCAACGGCGCGCCATCGGTACGCGGCGTCTCCAAGAAGTCCACGTCGCCATCGAAGGACGCGTTGTCCCCAGCTCCATCGCCCTCCAGTGGGAACAACCAGTTTATCGCCAGGCCATTGGTTGGTACGGCGTAGGGGACGATGGTGTCCTCACTGACGATGCCGCGGAAGGTGTCGTCATCGCCGGTGATCTCCCCGGAGGTACTGATGCCGTAGACCGGCGCATCCGTGAAGTTCTTGAAGACGATGCCGTAGTTCTCGCCGCCTGACTCCGGGCCGAAGGCGACCACCTCGACACCTGTTCCAATGTCATCGTTGAACAGCTCGAATGCGTTCCCGGAAATCGCTCCGTACTCGATCTCGGGCTCATCGTCCTGCGCCGCGACCGGACTAGACATTGTGGCCGCCAGGAGCAGGGCGACCATGAGCAGCGAAAGACCCCAACGAACCATCTGTGTGTTCCTCCCCATCTGGGGTACCACGAATCCGCCTCTCGCCGAGTCACACGACGACATTCCGATAGGTAGGGCACAGCCCGACACGCTCCCGGCGATGGGAATCGTGGCGATGGCGACCGGCCGGCACCGCGTCGGTGATGGAGTCGCGAGACAGACCGATCGTACCGTATTCCTACGCCACGGTCACTGCCGAGAAGGCGGCCCGACCTACGCACTCTTGAGGGTCACCAGGAAATACGGATGACCCAACCGTCCCGCGTCCGCGTGGAGAAGCGAGGCTCCCGCCACCATCACCCTATTGACGCCCTCGAGGGTCGCACTTCCACCAAATGCCGTGCCTTACTGCGACTACTGACTCGTCAACAATGCAACCGTACCGTCGTCGGTCCCCACGGGCCGGCAACCGGTGGGAGGCGGTGGACGATGGTCATCACTGAGTTTCGGATGGACGGCGGGCGCGGCGGCGATCGTGGGCTCTCGTCGATCTCGCATCCACTCAAGGTCCGAAAGGCGGCGTATTAGGTCTGGCGCACAGAGGGTTCGCAGAGCGCGACCCTGACGGCGTCGCTGCTCGATGACCAGCACGGACTCGACATCCCTTGCCGGACGCTGGCCCGCTGGGTCAAGGATGAGGACTGAGCACGCCGAGCGTCCGTGGATCGCCTCTGCTACGTGTCCGGCCACGTCGCCGAGGAGACAGCACTGAACCTCCATGAGGCTGCCAACTACACCTCGCGGTACCTGCTGAAGGTCGCGCGGGGGGCGATCCACAGGCCGGACCGCTGGATGATCCGCGGCGCAGAGATCGTCCTTGACCGTGCCGGGCTCGGTCCTATTCGGATGGACCACGCGCCGCACCTGCGCGCTGTCGAAGTCGAGGAGCCGCTTGACCTCGACGCCTTGACCGACAATGAGCTGGCTCAACTGGCGACCGGCGACCTGAGCCGCTGATGAGAACGGGATGATCCGGAAAACGGACTCGACCTGTCGGCCCAGTTAGTCACATTGGACGCCTTCCTGACGCGCCGGCTGGAGGACACAGCCCGCAAGCGCGACCGTCCCGCAAAAATCCGAGAGCCATGGGGGCCACTTCGGAAACCACCTCGTTCCCACGCTTGGCCGACACAAGCTGCGGGAACTCACGCCTCTATACGTTGATGCGATGCTGGCCGGGATCATCGCGGCAGGCCGTACCTCGACAACCGCGAACCGCATCCGGGCGACGCTGCAGGCAGCCTTCACCTCGGCGGTCTGGCGGGGCAAGGTGCCACGCGACGTCGCTCAACCGTCCGACGCTCGCAAGGAGCAACCGAAGTAGATCAAGCCACTGTCCGTGGAGCGAGCCCGCCAGCTCCTTGCCGCCAGCCGGGATGACAGACTCAGCAACCTGTTCGCTGTCGCGATCGCGATGGGCTGTCGCCCGCGCGAACTGGCCAGCCTCCGCTGGGACGACGTGGACCTTGATGCAGGGACGACCACTTTTCGGCAGACTCATCACGGACCACACCGACGCTCTCTGATCCGGCGGCGCCGCGGTCGGCCACCTCGGCGAAGCGTCCGTCCGCCTGTCTCCAGGATGACGCCACCGGATTGAACGGACGGTGAGGCGGGCGGCGGGGATCTTCCCGCCGCCCGCTTCGCCGTCCCCCATCCTGGGCAGCGACGAGGGTATGCGGTGGATCGAGATCGTGGTCAGCGAATCAGGGGCTTCCGGCCGATCCCGGACTTCCCCAGATACCCCCCAGAAACCACGGATTTCAATGGCGCGCGGGGGAAGTTCGGGGGCGTACCTTATGGGAGTGCCGGGCGGACGACTTCCCGGCAGGCGCAATATATTGTGGAGTCCTCTGGCATGGAAACGACCCTCTCGTCCCACGCTCCGGTAATACGGCCCCAGATGCAGACGACGGTGACGCTCGATATGCTCGCTCAGGGAACGGTCGCGCCGTCGACGATGGCCACGACCATGACGTCAGCCGGTACCCGTATGATCGTCGTTCCCGCTCCCCGGACCCCTGCCGCGCCCGTTCGTGCCGACATGGCAGCCACCCGCGACGGATGGACTGTCCTGTCGAGAGGCACTGCCATCAACGACCCGGTCGTCGCTCTCCCCGACCCCGACTCCGATCAGGCGCTGATCGCCGCCGCCCGGGCCGGCGACCTGGATGCCTTCAACGCGATCATCACCCGTCACGAGCGAGCCGTCTTCAATGTCGCCCTCCGGATCCTGCGGGAGCCCGCCGCCGCCGAGGATGCGGCCCAGGACGCGCTCCTGAAGGCCTGGACGGCGATCGGCACGTTCAACGGTGAGGTGATCCTGCCGTGGCTGATCCGCATCGTGACCAACCGGTGCTACGACATCATCCGCGCCCGCAACCGCCGACCGGCCGATTCCCTCGACCAGGAGGATCTCTGCGAGACGTCGTCCTGGTCCACCCAGGTCTCGCCGTCCGAATCCCCCTCGGACTTCGTCGATCGGTCGGAGCTGAGCAGCCGGCTGCAGTCGGCGCTCG
The DNA here is from genome assembly GCA_902806375.1 of uncultured Thermomicrobiales bacterium. GTDB lineage: Bacteria > Chloroflexota > Chloroflexia > Thermomicrobiales > UBA6265 > CADCWK01. Next base: position 2,323 of record CADCWK010000152.1, on the reverse strand, counting down.
ACGCGCTGAGCCCCGATCACCGGGCGGTCGTCATCCTGTCGGATGTCCATGGCTACGGCTATGACGAGATCGCCGCCAGCCTGGGCGTCGCGGTCGGGACGGTCAAGTCCCGCCTCTGCCGCGGCCGTTCCCGCCTTCGTCAATTGCTCCGGGACGAACTCCGGCCGCTTGAGCCCGTCGTCGACGGGTAACGGTGTCGTCTCACGCCGCGTCCGGGCTCTTCCTGGTCTCCAGGAGGAGCCCGTTCCCATTGACGGGTCCGAGGCGGAGATCGCCCAGGGGACGGAGCGGGCGGGACCGGCGACCGACCTGCCAGTCACCGCCGACCGAGGAAATCGCTGATCACCGCCGCCATCGTCTCCGGGTCGTCCCGGCAGGACAGATGACCCACTCCCATCACGCGCCGGTAGGTGCCGTTCGGCATCGCCGCGGCGGCCCGGATCAGGGCACGGCGGGACGTGGAGAGGTCGCGGCTCCCCTGCACGATCAGGGCGGGGACGGTCAACCGGTCGGCCTCGGGCAGGTAGCTGACACACGAGTGGTCCCGGGTGTAGGTCTGGTACAGGTAGTCGTCGACGATCGTGGCCCCGTTCCGCGCCGCCATCCTGGCCTGGTCATGGCCGATGGCGACCGACTCCCGGAAGCTCGCCTCCTCCTCGCCGTGCATCCGGGCCACCCGCATCGCGATGTCGACCAGGCGTGGGAATCGGGCCAGCATCCGGGTCACGAGTCGCGGGACACCGGGCAGGCGGACGACCCTGCCCACCAGGAAGAGGACCCACCACCGGTCCTCGAAGCCGACCGGACCGATCGCGACCACCCGGTCGATCCGCTCGGGGTAGTCGATCGCGAAGCGGGCCGCGATCCCGCCACCCTGCGACATCCCGACCAGCGACACCCGGTCGAGATCCCAGACCCGGAGCATGCGGTCGAGGACGTCGCACAGGGTGGCCTCGCTGGTCCCGTCCGTCCAGGGCCAGCTGTGACCGTGCATCGGCCAGTCCAGCGCGTAGACACGGAACCGCTGGGCCAGCAGCGGCATGACCTTGCCGAAGGCGAGTTCGGACGAGTCGAGTACCCCGCCATGCAGCAGGATCACGGGCGGCCCCTCATGCCCGGCATGGTAGTACCGGATACGGCCAGCCGGGAGGTCGACGTCATGCGCACTGGTCTCCTCGAAGACGTCCAACCCGCTCCCTGTCCTGTTCTCAGGCTCGATGGTCGCCGACCCTGTCCGACGTCACGATCCGGAGAGTATCGCCGAGAGCGGGTCCAGCGGCATCGCGGCGGGGCCGCGAGGGGTCCCGCCCATCGATCAGCGCCATCGGACCGACGATCCGGCAAGGGTCATGCGTAGGGGACGCATGATGATCGGATACCCCTGCTCCAACCTCACGGTCGGATGCTCCGCCTCGCGCACCTTCCGGCTGGCCTCGTTCTCCCCGGAGCGACTCAGCGAGACGGTCAACGCCAGCCTCGACTGCCTGGAGACGATCCTCCAGTGGAATGCCGACCACGGGATCGGCTTCTTCCGGATATCGTCCGACACGGTCCCCTTCGCGTCGCATCCCGTGATGACGGTCGACTGGCGCGCCGAGTTCGGGTCCCGTCTGGCCGAAATCGGCAGTTTCGTCCGGCGACACGGCATGCGGCTGAACTGCCATCCCGGCCAGTACATCCTGCTCAACGCGCCCAACGAGGAGATCGTCGCCCGGAGTATCGCCGAGCTCGACTACACCGCCGCGCTGTTCGATCTGATGGGCCTCGACCACACCCACAAGATGCAGATCCACACCGGCGGCGTGTACGGCGACAAGCCGGCCGCCATCGCCCGCTTCATCGAGCGCTACCACCAGCTCCCCGAGCCGATTCGGCGCCGGCTGGTGATCGAGAACGATGAGCGCCAGTTCTCGCTGGCCGACAATCTCGCGATCCATGAGGCGACGGGGATCCCGTTGCTCTTCGACGTCTTCCACCACTCGCTGCACCACAACGGCGAGTCCATCGGCGAGGCGCTGGACCGCTTCATGCCGACCTGGGACGGGCACGGGCTCCCGTCGATGGACTACTCGTCCCAGAACCCGGACAAGCAGGCCGGAGCCCACACCGTCTCGGTGCGACTCGACGACTTCGGCAGCTTCTTCGAGCAGCTCGGCGACCGGGACGTGGACATCATGCTGGAGATCAAGGACAAGGAGGCCAGCGTCCTGGCCGTCCAGCGATGGCTGGCCAGCCGCACGGCCGGCAACCCCGCAGCCGTGGCGGGCTGACGGACGGGTACCATCGGAGAGGCGGGGATCATCCCCGGATGTCGGGCCCGGCG
>CADCWK010000151.1 GCA_902806375.1 uncultured Thermomicrobiales bacterium | reverse complement strand
CTCGCCACCGTGCTGGGAGCGCCCGCCAGCGTCGTCGCGCAGGATGGCGCTACGACCGGTTCCCTGCAGTCCATCGCCCACGGCGTCGCCACGCTGCCGGCGGATGCCCTCGCCTGGCGCGTCGTCGCCGACGAGGCTGGCGACCGTGACGGCGCGACGCCGGCTACCCAGTCGCTGGGTTTCACGCTCGCGACCGGCGCCGCCGTCCTCGTCGAGTCGCCCGCGACCGGCACGCAGGACGTCCTCGCCCCCGGATCGGCGGCGTTCGTCGCCGAGGGCGCCAGTGAGGTCCGCTCGGGCATCGACGGCCCGACCGACTACGACCGGATCGCCCTCGTCACCGCCGACCTGGCCAGCGACGCCGGCGCCGGAGAGCTGATCCTGGCCGGCGAGGGCTTCGGCTCCCCGGCCGGCAACCGGGCACTCGACCTGTCCCGCGCCGTGCTGGCGCCGGGCCAGAGCGTCGTCAGCCCCGCCCCGGACAGCCCGACCCCGTCCCTGGTCCTCGCGACCGAGGGTTCGGTCGACGTCACCTTCGGGGGCGAGACGTTCACCCTCACCGCCGGTGCGGCCGCCGTCCTCGACGGCGACCTGACGCTGGCGACGGTTGATGGCGGCACCGCCGTCGTCGCCACGATCGGCGCCGAGGTGCCGGTCCTGGAGACTGATGCCGCCGCCACGACTGGAACGGCGACCCCGGCGGCCAGCGACCTCGCGACCCCGGGGTCCGACACCATCGGGACCCCGGCCGCCGACGGCGCCAGCGGCGACGGGATCGACGCGGACTCCGGGACCGGGACGACAGACGAGACCGGCGGCGCTGTCGCCGGGACCGGGTCGCTCGACATCTCCGTCCTCGACTGCTCGGGCGGCTCCCTCCTCGACACCACGACCTGCGCCCCACTGGCCGGGGTGACCGTCGCGGTCGCCATCGCCGGTACGGAGCAGGCGCTCGAGACCGGCGGTGCCGGCACGATCGCGGTCGCAGACGTCCCGGTCGGCGCCGCGGTCACGATCAGCAGCGTCAGCGGTGGCCCGGAGGGGCTGGATCTCCTCAACGTGCCGTTCGCGATCCCGGCCTTCGAGGGCGATACCATCGTTCCGATCGTCTTCGACGCCCCGGCCGAGGAGCCGGCGATCGAGGCCCCGGCGACGGAGGCCCCGGTCACCGGCGCGACGCCCGTCGTCGGCGGCGAGCCCGCCCCCGGCGAGACCCCGGCCGGCGTCCCGGCCGTCCTGACGATCCAGGCGCTGGACTGCCGTGGCGGCGATCTCGGGACGCTGGAGGGCTGCGTCGCCATGCCGAACGCGACCTTCTCCGTCACCCGCGGCACGGAGTCGACCTCCTCGGAGGCGGGCTTCACGACCGACCCCAACGGGTTCGTCACCTTCTCGGCCACGGCGGGCTCGTCGGTGACGGCGACCTACGCCTTCGGTGCCCCGACGGGCGTCGCCCCCAACAACGACGGCCAGGTCCTGGAGCCGGTCGTCGGCGACGCGACGCTGACCTTCGTCTTCGTGGACATCAACGAGTCCAACGGGTAGCCGATCCCCAGCTCCGGGCGCCCTCCGGTCTCGTCGTCCTCCGTGAGGGGGTCGACGGGGCCGGAGGGCGCTTTCTCGTTGCCGTGCGGTGATGCCCGGCTCGCGTCGACGTGGACCGCGAGGGGACTGCCGGCTCCCGCATGACGATCTGGGGTGTCCCGCTGTCGGGCCGCCACGATCCCCCGGATGGTCGGAGACCCGATGCCATCCATCGGGCTGGGCGTGCTCGCCACCCGGCCGAAAAACACGACGGCCGCTCCGGACACAGAGTCCGCAACGGCCGTCGTCGACCAGGTCGCTTCACCGCGGCAGCCACAGCCGAAGGGCTCCGGCTACCGCGGCGATCGGGATGACTAGGCGGGGACGATGAACGGGGTGACGTTCTCGAGGACCTCGGCCGGGACGGAGGGGGGATCGACGGCCTCGGGGAACGGGCTCGTCGCCGGGTCGCCGATCAGCTCGGTGACGTAGGCGGCGTGGCGGGCCTCGACGCTGTGGATGCCGAGGGCCGTCACGACGAGGTTCGGGTCCATCGTCAGGGCGACCAGCGACGGGGCGGCACCGGCGTAGGCGCCGACGCCGACGTTCTCGATCGCGGAGGCGGTCGTCAGGAACGTCTCGACGTCCGTCAGGCCGAAGTCGTACATGCCAGCCTGGGCCGGCTCGCCCATGAGGGTGGAGACGGCGGCGGTGAGCGCCTCGACGTGGGCGGTCTCGTGGGCACCGATCTCGGTGATGCGGTCGTAGATCTCCTGGCCACCCATGGCCTCGGCGTCGAACATCGCGAGGGCCTCTTCATAGAAGGTGGCCTCGAGGTGCTCCAGGGTCAGGGCGTAGTTGAGGACGTCGACGTCGGTCGTGAACATCGGGTCCGGCTCGAACATGACCTGGGCCGAGGCGGAGCGGAGGGTCGGGAACGCGGTCACGGCGAGGGCGGCGGCGCCACCGGCGATGGCGGTCTTGCCGAGCATCCCGCGGCGGCTGATGATGCGCTCGCGCTCGGCGGCGATCCGGTTCATGAAGTGGCCGGTGTAGTCCTGGGTCATGCAGTGCTCTCCCGTTCGGTCTCCGACCACCACGCCCACCTCTGGAGTCTCCGGCCGAAGGCGGTCGGACGATCAATCTCACGACTGACCAGGCGGGTGGTGCGGTGCCAGTGAACCGGCTACTCAGCCGGGCGGCACCGCGTGTCGGCTCTGCCAGACCGATGCACGGTCCGGACCAACCGATGAGAGGTGCTGTAGCGCAAGGCACACGAAAAGGGAGAAAAGCGTCTTCTGTTGGATCATATTATCAACATATCGGTCAATCCATTCTGACATCTATGAGAATGGTTGAAGGTCGATGTGACTGGTCGTGCTCTTCGGATCCCGGCGCTGATCCTGATAACCGCCGCGATTCCGCGTGTCGGGCCGCTGGATCGGGCCTGTCCCACCCGCGCGACCGGCAAGTATCCAACCCACGGGCGGGAGCCGCCGCTCCCGCCTGCTGTGCGGGGCGGCGGCTCTGGTGCCCGTTCGTTACCGTACCCCGAGGATGATCTCGTTCACCAACTGGTCGAGTTCCTCGTAGCGGCGGCCCTTCGTGGCAAGGGCGGCCGTGTCGAAGCGGTACGACTTGACGGCGTCGGCTGTCGCGGCGGAATAGCCGCCCGCCGCCGACGGACCATCGAACGTGTCGCCCGCCCGGAGTTCGGCGATGACGCCCTGGATTTCGGCGTCGGCGGCGAAGCGGGCCGCCTTGTCCTTGAGGATGCCGTAGCTGCGCATGCAGCCGCGGGCGAACGCCCAGACGCCGTCCTCGTCCTCGGTCCGGTAGGGGTGGGCATCGAAGTGGCGGGGGCCGTCGTACCCACTCTCCTCCAGCAGCTTCACCAGGTAGAAGGCGGCCTTGAGGTTCTCCGAGGCGAAGCGGAAGTCCTGGTCGTAGCGCCCCGCGACCTGGTCGTTGAGGTCGATGTGGAACAGCTTGCCCGCGTCGATCGCCTGTCCGACGGCGTGGGTGAAGTTCAGCCCGGCCATGGTGTCGTGGGCGAACTCTGGGTTGACCCCGACCATGTCGGCGTCGTCCAGGGTCGTGATGAAATGGAGCGCGTGCCCGACCGTCGGCAGGTAGATGTGGCCGCGGGGCTCGTTGGGCTTGGGCTCGATCACGAACCGCATGTCGTAGCCCTGGTCCCTGACGTACCGGGTCAGGAAGTTGAATGCCTCCCGCATGTAGCGGAGCGCCTCGACCGGGCTGCGGTAGACGTCGGTCTCGCTGCCCTCGCGGCCGCCCCAGAAGTCGTAGATCTTCGTCCCGAGTTCGGCACCGATGTCGATCGAGCGCATCGCCTTCTGGAGGGCGAAGGCGCGGACGGTCGCGTCCGACGACGTGAAGGCCCCGTCCCGGAAGACCGGGTTGGTGAACAGGTTGGTCGTCGCCATCCCGAGCGTGAGGCCGGTCTCGTCCAGCGCCGACTTGAGGCCCTGGACCAGCCGGTCGCGCTCGGCCGGCGTGGCGTCGAAGGGGACGAGGTCGTTATCGTGGAGACTGATCCCCCAGGCGCCGAGTTCGGCCAGCTTATGGACGGCGTAGACGGGATCCATCGCTGGGCGGACGGGGTCACCGAACGGGTCGCGGCCCTGCTGGCCGACGGTCCAGAGGCCGAAGGTATACCGGTCCTGCGGGGTCGGGGCGTACTGGTCGCTCATGGTTCGTTTCCTGGCTTGGGCGCCGCGGTCGCTGCGGCGCGGTCAGAAGGCACGGTCGGGGCCGCCGGGCGATCGGTCGGCTCGTAGCATCGTCAACGCTGACGAACAGGCGTCGCCCGCACAACGGACCCGCTCGGCATTGTGCCGTATCCAGCGGCGTCCGTCGCCGGGGACGGTCCGTGGGTCCGAGGGCCGGGATGGACTTGCCGCCGGCGTGTCCGGCCCGAACAATGGGTGCCACACCGGTCTGGCCGGACAGACGCATCCCATGAAATCGCCTTGACCCCCGGAGGAGCCCCGTGTCGTACCTGCGCAGCCTGTTCGTGACGCTGACGATCGCGGTCCAGCTGGTGACGCTCGCCTACGTGCTGGTCGTGATGGGCAACAGCGAGGTGGTCGAGAACCTCGCCTATGTCAACTCGACCGACGCGCGGGCGGTCTACTTCCTCGCCGCGGCCGCCGGGATCATGACCCTCGGTCTGGCGGTCATCCTCTGGCTGGAGCGGCGCGGTCCGTCCCGCCGTATCCGGCGCCGGACTGATTCTGGAGAAGGCACCGCGCCCGTCGCCAGTGGTGGGACCGGCGGCCGGCGCGACGGCGACCGGAACGACGGCGATACCAAGCCTGACGGGGACACCGGCGGTGGCGGAAACGGAGCGGACTAGGCTGCCTCGATCGGATGGCACGGCGCTGACCGCCGGCGGGTCATTCCGGATCGGAGTACATCCCGATGCCGGCGACGAGGAACAGGTCGCACGGCAGGGCGTCGTCGAGCGGGTCGCCGGCCAGGCTGAAGGGCAGTTCATCCCCGGTCTCGCGGAGCTGGTCGTCCAGCAGGATTTTGGCTGTCTGGGTCGCCTCGCCGGTAGCGTCGAAGCACACGACGCTCAGGGTGATGGGTTCCAGGCGCCCCGCGTGTGGGTTGCGGTGGGGGCCGCTCAAGCCGTCTGGCGACCGTTCCAGTCCCGTGATCTCCGGCGAGTCGAAGAATCTCTCCGGTCATCCAGAGCGACTGCGGTGGCGATCGCCATGCTGCCCGGTTCGATCAGGTCCGGCGTGAAGCCCAGGTCATGGAAGGTGTCGATTTCCATCCCGCATCTGTCCCGGACGATGACGGTGACCTCGACATCGCTGACGGTCTCGCCGGAGCCATGGACGACGACCAGTCCGAAGTCCGGGCCGTCGGCGATCACGCCTGGCCCGAAGGCGATGACCGGCAGGTCGCCCGAAGCTGACTCCAGGAGCAGATCGAAGGCGCTGCCCGTCAGCGGACCCGACACCGGTTCGCCGGCTGCGGTTGCCAGGGTCGTGTGGGGCGCCGGGGTGGCGACGCCCGCGACGGTACCTCCAGAGCCGAACAGGTGCGTGAGGACGAGGACGATCGGCAGCGGCCAGGACAATCGAGCATTCCATCCAGCGGGAGGTGCCCCGCTCATCCCAGGACACGGCGATTCGCGGGATCGCACCTCACTCCTCGACGTAGACGCCGCTCCCGGAGACAAGGAACGCATCGCAGGGGAGATCGGCGTCGAGTTGTCCCTCGCTGAAGACGACGGACGTCTCCTCTCCGGGGCTCAGGGTGTCGCTGTCCGGGAAGGCCGCGACAGCCTGAGTGATCGTGCCGTCCCCGTCGAAGCAGACCGCGTGGAACGTCAGGACGCTCAGTTCCCCGTCGAGGTGGTTCCGGGCGATGCCGGCGATCGCGGTATCCGTCCGGCTGAGTTCCACGATCTCCGGGGATCCCCGGTACCCGGACTCGTCCGGTGTGCCCCACGCCACCTGCGGCTCGATCCGGACCTCATCCGGGTCCAGGCTGACCACGTCGCTCCCGAACGCATAGCCAAAGACCACCCCGACGTCACCGGGACCAAGCGTCCCGGGTTCGAGCAGCGCCATCTCCAGGGACCCGATCAGGGCGTCGTCCTCGTCGCGGAGTCGCGCCGTTACGTCTACTTCACCGACGGGCTCCTCCGTGCCGTTGACGACGACGAACGCCGTCGCGTCGTACTCCTCGAAGGTACCAGGTCCATACGCGACGATGGATACGGTGCCGTCTTCCGGAGCGTCAAGAAGGTCGAAGGCGTCGCCGGCGACCATCCCGTATTGGTATCCATCGAA
>CADCWK010000150.1 GCA_902806375.1 uncultured Thermomicrobiales bacterium | reverse complement strand
CCGCGGGATTCGGGTCAACGTGGTCGCCCCCGGACCGATCTGGACGCCGTTCATCCCGGCCGGCATGCCGGAGGACGCCATCCGGGCCTTCGGCGCCGACGTGCCGATGGGGCGCCCCGGCCAGCCCGAGGAACTCGCCCCGGCGTACGTCTACTTCGCCTCCAGCGACAGCAGCTACACCACCGGCGCGACCCTGCAGATCAGCGGCGGCTGATCGGGACCCAGAGCCAGCGCCACGGTCGGTCCTGGCTTCCCATGCCCCGGGTGCCGGATTGCCGGCGAGCACGACGGACCGCGCCACCGACGGTGGGCGGTCCGTCGTCTCTTGGACGTTCCGACCGTCCAGAAGCCGGTGACACCGGTCACTCACCCACCACCCGTCCCCCCGCCGACGAGACCCTGACCCTTGCCTCTCGATGACCCCCCACCGGCACGGCGGTCCGTCGCTGTCGTGGAGGACACCCGGTGGCGGGACCAGGACAGCCGTACCGGCGGAGGGCGCTGGGAGACCCGCGGGCTCACGACCCGTTCCCGGATCCTGGTCCTCTTGTTATCCTCAACGGGTGCCGCCGGCCGGGGCGACGTCGTCAGGCAGTCCCGCACGACAACCCAGCGCCCTGCCCCGGAACCGCTAGCACCGGGAGGATGACTCCGCGACAATCACCGGTGCCGCGGCCCCGGCGACCGCGTCGGACGGTCGCGGGCGCGATGAGATCGACGGGGGACCTGGGACGTGGTGCGACGATGGTTTCGGTCCGGACGGCAGACTCCGGTCGACGATCCTGTGCGGGCCACGGCGACCGACAGCTCGACCGACCCGATTCCCCCGGACGCAACAGCCGCCCGGACCGGAACGCCGGATCAGCCGGAGGCGGCGGTCCCTCATCGGTCGACGAGCGACGGGGCCAGCCCGGACGACAGGGAGTCGCGGGTCCGGGCGCTGATCGCGTCGGACGCCGTCAGCCCGGCCACGCGCCATGTGCTGCTGGCCCGGCTCGACGCGCTCGGGAGACCGCCGATGGCGGTGGGGGCCTGTCTCTCGGCGGATCAGGTCACCACACTGCGGGCTGCCCTCGATCGAATGGTGCCGCAGGAGGATCGTCCCAGGCCGGTCGACATCGTCGCCGCGATCGACGCCCGCCTGGCAGCGGGCCGGTCCGATGGCTGGCGGTACGACGCGCTCCCACCGGATGCCGTGGCGCTCACGCGTGGGCTGGCCGGTCTGGACGAGGCGGCCTGGGAGCGGCACGCCCTGGACTTCGCCGCGCTGTCCCCTATCCGTCAGGACGCCATCCTCCAGTCGGTCCAGGACGGCACCGTTCCGGGGGCGACCTGGCAGAGCCTGCCGCCGCGACGGTGGTTCGAGGAGTTGCTGGCCGACGCGGTCGAGGTCTTCTACGCCGACCCGCTGACACAGGAGGAGATCGGGTACGCCGGCTACGCTGACCTCCCGTCGTGGGAGGCCATCGGCCTCGATCAGCGCGATGACCGCGAACCGGCCCCCATCCGAGTCAACCCGATCCCATCCGGAGCTCACCCCCATGGCTGACCACCCCTTCGAGCCCGGCCAGGTGATCGGCGAGCAGCACGTGCCTGGTCGGGCCGAGCGGTTCATCGCCGGCCCACGGCTGCTGACCAACATGCGGCGGTACGACCACGATGACGCGGTCGACGCGGTCGTGATCGGGACGGGACCGGGCGGGGCGCCGTTGCTGGCCCGGCTGGCCCGGGCCGGGCTCCGTGTCGTCGCCCTGGAGGCAGGGCGCCTCTGGGACCCGCTCGAGGAATTCGCGACCGACGAGCGCGAGCAGGAGAAGCTGTTCTGGGCCGACGAGCGCCTGAGCGCCGGCGCCAATCCCCTGGCGTTCGGCCGGAACAACTCCGGCTACGGCGTCGGCGGCGGGTCCCTGCACTACACGGCCTACGTCCCGCGCCCCCAGCCGGACGACCTGAGCATCCGGACCGACTTCGGCGTCGGCGCCGACTGGCCGATCCGGTACGAGGAACTGACCCCGTACCTGTCCGAGGTCGAGCGGACCATTGGCGTGTCGGGCCCGAGCCCGTACCCGTGGGGCCCCGAGCGGGAGGCGTACCAGTTGCCACCGCTGCCCCTCAATGCCGCGGCGGAACTGATGGTGACCGGGAGCCGGGCGGTCGGGATCCGGACATCGCCGGCCGCCAACGCCGCCCTGTCGCGATCCTACCGGCAGGAGGGGATCGGCCGCCGGACGGCCTGCACCAACCGGGGGTTCTGCCAGGCCGGCTGCAACAACGCCGCCAAGAGCAGCATGGACGTGACCTACATCCCGCTGGCGATCCGGGGCGGCGCCGAGCTCCGCACCGAAGCCCACGCCACGCTCTTCGAGGTCGGGGCGGACGGGCGGATCAGTGGGGTCGTCTACCGGCAGGGAGACCGGGAATTCCGGCAACGGACCCGGGCCGTCTTCCTCTGTACCGGGGCGATCGAGACACCGCGCCTGCTGCTGCTCAACGGGATCGCCAACAGCAGCGGCCAGGTCGGCCGGAACTTCATGGCCCACGTCGGGGTGCAGCTCTGGGGGACGTTCGACGGCGAGGTCCGGCCGAACAAGGGCATCCCGGGCGGCCTCATCTCCGAGGACACCCATCGGCCGGCGGATGCCGACTTCGCCGGCGGCTATCTGCTCCAGAGCATCGGCGTCATGCCGGTGACCTACGCCAACACGCTGGCCCGTGGCCGGGGCCTGTGGGGCGAGGCGCTCCGGCGGCACATGCGGAACTACAACCATATCGCCGGGATCAACATGCACGGCGAGTGCCTGCCGTCCGACGACAACTTCGTCGAACTGTCCGACGAGATGGACCACCGTGGCCTGCCGAAACCCCGGATCCACTTCACCGCAGGTGACAACGAGCGCCGCATGGGTGCCCATGGGGAGCGACTGATGCGTCAGATCTGGGAGGCGGCCGGCGGCCAGGATCTCTGGTCGTTGCACCGCTTTGCCCACACCATCGGCACCTGCCGGATGGGAGACGACCCGGCCAGCAGCGTCGTCGACGCCAGCGGCCGCAGCCACGACGTCCCCAACCTCTACCTCAGCGACAACTCCACCTTCCCGAGTTCGCTGTCCGCCAACCCGTCCCTGACGATCATGGCCCTGTCGCTCCGGACGGCGGACCGCTTCCTGGAAGCACGGAGCCGGCACGAGGCCTGACCGGCGGATGGCTCCCGGTGACGGTGCGACATTCCCCGGACACGCGACGGGCCGGAGCGAATTGCCCCGGCCCGTCGCGTGTCCACGAGTCGACCGCCGCGACCCCTAACTGTGCGTCACCTTGGTCGGGGTAAGGACGTAGCTGATACGGGTCTCGGCCGGATTGCGGTAGGGGTAGCTGTCGACGCCGAGGTACTTCTTGGCGAGGCTGTCGATGTGGGCGTCGGCGCCTTCAGTCGTCCCCGTCACGGTGCCGCGGACTTCGATCCAGCGCTGCGGGTTCTCCGGGTCGACGAGCATCACGGTCGCCTGCGGGCGCTCCTTGAAGTTCTTGTCCTTCTGGCGGCCCTCGGCGGTGTTGATGCGCGGCTTGCCGTCCGCGATGTCTCCCCAGACCGGGGTGACCTGCGGCTGGCCGTCCGACATCACGCTGGCCAGGGCGTACAGGATCGGCTTCTCGAACAGGTCAGTGAACTCGGACGGAATCTGGGTCTGGGCCATGGGAGTTGCTCCTCATTCCTGAAGGACGACCCCGGATCGTTCGTCCGGGTGGCTACTGCCTGTGCATGGTAACGGGAAGACCACCGTGATGAGTGCCAGCCGCACTGGGCGGCGCGTCCTAACGCATCGCCTCGATGTCGAGCGTGATCTTGATCTCGTCGCTGACCATCACGCCACCGGTCTCGAGCGCGGCGTTCCAGTTCAACCCGAAGTCGCTGCGGTTGAGCTTCGTCGACGCCTCGAACCCCGCGACGGTGTGCCCGAAGGGTGACGCCCCGGACCCATTGAACTCGGCATCGAGGACGACGGGGCGGGTGACGCCGTGCATGGACAGGTCGCCGTGGACCTGGAAGCCGTTGCCCTTCCCAGGCCGGACGGCGGTGCTCCGGAACGTGATCGTCGGGTAGGTCTCGGCGTCGAAGAAGTCGGCGCTGCGGAGATGGGCGTCACGGTCGGCGGAGCGGGTCGTGATGCTCGCCGTCTCGATCTCGACTTCGACCGTGGCGGCCGCGACGTCGTCCTGGTCGAACGAGATCGTCCCGCTGAATCGCTCGAACTGGCCGGTGACCTTGGTCACCATCATGTGCCGGACAGAGAAGCCGACGACGGAATGGGCCGGGTCGATCGTCCAGGTCGTAGTCTGCCTGGCCGCTTCCACTGTGCTCACGTGCTCACTCCCTTGCCACGCGGGATCTCCCACGGGCGACATGGATCCGCTCAGGCAGCATGGGCTCCCCACGCCGCACAACTAACTATTCGTAACAGACTATGCGATGCGTAGTCGGCCTGTCAATGGGCATGGACGCGGCGTCGCGAGGGTCTCCGATCTCGGCGACCTCCTACTCGGGCAGCATGGGTCACTCACGGTCAGGGGCACCGCCCGTCGCGAGACACCGGAGGGTGATGGCGTGTGGCAACGGGCCGAACCGATGCGCCAGAGTTATGTCCGGGCAGGCCGTACCGTCCGCGTCACGGATCGGACCGCGCCCCACTCCCTCAGCGGCAGCGTCGCGTCACGCTGACTTCCCGGCCCGAGGCGGGATCGGCGTGTCATGACGACGGAGGTGAGCGTGTGGCCGGAAACGGCCCCCGGCCGCTCGCCAGACCCCGTGAGGGCGCGGGACGCGAGCCCATCGCTGACAAACGTGTTCGTCTCATCGTCCCAACCACCATGTCTGACCCGGTCCGTGTTGCCCCGGCTCACCGGTCAGCCCAGGCAGGTCGCTACTGCTCAACCGGGAAACATCCCGGTCGTCGATCCGACACGCACCCGGCTGGACCGATCCGATTGAGGACCAGTCGTCATCGCAATGCAGGCCGAGGCGATCACCACCATTCGTGACCAAGAACCATCGGTCCGTAAGACGGGCGCATCCAGACACCCTGGCGGTCGCGATGGCGCCTCGACACTCCCGAGCGGCAGGGGTCCGCAAGGCATCTCCCCCCCGCCGTCACAGGGACGAGACCCTGCCAGGCTGTAGCAGAAAACACTCACTCCGCTGCGAGAGTGACCCGTCCGTCGCTCCCACGGGCCCAAACAGACTCCGTCCCCTGACCCCCGGTTTGCCAATTCGCTTACGATCGGTAATAATTCCGGTCAAGTAGCAACCCACGCGACCGGTAGCCGCAGGACATCGTTCGGGCGACCACGCTGATGTGGGCTCAATGAGAGGAGCGGCCTAATGGGGTCACACGTCATCGAATCGTCATTCTGTCCGGTCTATCACCAGGCGGTCGAACTGATTGGTCGGCGCTGGACCGGTGCGATCCTCCGCTCGATGCTCGCCGGTGCGACGCGGTTCAGTGACATCACCGCGTCGATCCCGTCCCTGAGCGACCGCCTGCTGAGCGAGCGCCTCAAGGAACTCGAATCTCACGGCATCGTCACTCGCACCGTCATCCCCTACACCCCGGTCCGGATCGAGTACCGGCTGACCGAGAAGGGGCAGGCGCTCTCCGATGTCGTCGAGGCGATCTCGGTCTGGGGCGAGACCTGGCTGAAGCCGGCCAACCACGACGGGTGGTCAGCGACGGCCGATGAGCACGATCCACTCGTTGACGCCTACGAACCCGAGCCGATGAGCGTTCGCTAGCCGGACGGAGATCCGGCTTTGGGGACACAGCGAGACGGGGCCGCCATGTACATGGCGGCCCCGTCTCGCTGTGTCCATCTTTATGACGCGTGATCCGACGTGGTGCGTCGGATCACGCCAGTCACTACCGCTCGACCGGCTCGCTGCGGTTCCAGTTGGCGACGTTCCAGAACCCGTCGTCGAAGGCCTGGCTGCCGTAGTTGTCCTCCCCGGTCGTCTTGTCCTCGCCGTGGATCAGCGAGTTGTGGATCGCGTAGGACCCGCTCCCGGCCGCGCGGTTGACGAGCGGAACGCAGACGTTGTCGCGCCAGAGGATGTCGTTGAGCCGGATGACCGACTGGGCGGCCTCCTCGATCGTCGCGTAGGCGCCGCCGTTGAGCAGCTCCCACTCGGCGTCGTACTCCGGGTTCTGGTAGCGCTGGGTGTTGGTCCCGCTCCAGGCGTTGGACGCCTGCGCGATGTTGGAGCCGCCCTCACCGGTGTACCAGTTGTTGAGGTACGTGATCGGCAGGCTCAGCGGGGCGCCACTGGAGTACATGTTGATGTCGTTGTACATGTGGCGCAGGTTCTGGGTGTTGCCGGGGTTGCTGTCGAAGAAGATCCCGGAATCGACCTGC
>CADCWK010000149.1 GCA_902806375.1 uncultured Thermomicrobiales bacterium | reverse complement strand
CCAGCCTGGGACCACGCTAGAGACACAGGAACGGCCAGCCGGTTGCCCGGCTGGCCGTTCCTGATCGCCTGGTCCTGACGACGACTAGTTCTCGTCGGTCAGCGGCGCGTCCTGCGGACCGGTGATCGAGAACATGCTGTCCTCGTCGGGCCGCTCGAGCGTCGCCACACCGGTCGGCACCATGAGCTCGGTGAGGTCGGCATCGCCACCCTCGCCGCGCTCGCGCTCGATCCGGGCCAGCGTCGCCGCATCCAGCGGCGCGGGGAGCTTGGCGTTGACGCCGAAGCCGGTCCCGGCCGGGATGAGCTTGCCGATGATGACGTTCTCCTTGAGACCCCGGAGCTGGTCGACCTTGCCGTTGATGGCGGCTTCGGTCAGCACGCGGGTGGTCTCCTGGAAGGACGCCGACGACAGGAACGAGTCCGTCTCCAGGGAGGCCTTGGTGATCCCGAGCAGGACCGGCATGGCCGTCGCCGGCTCACCGCCCTGCGCGAGGATCTCCTCGTTGATCAGGTTGAACTCGAAGCGGTCGATGCGCTCCTCCTGGAGGTAGTCGGTATCGCCCGGGTGGACGATGCTGACCTTGCGCATCATCTGGCGGCACATCACCTCGATGTGCTTGTCGTTCGTGTTCACGCCCTGGCTCTTGTAGACCTTCTGGACCTCTTCGATGATGTAGGCCTGGATCTGGTCCCGGCCCTGGGTCAGGAGGATGTCCTGCGGGTCCTTGGCGCCCTCGGTCAGTTGCTGACCCGGCGTCACTTCCGCCCCGTTCTCGACCAGGATCTGGTACGTGACCGGGACGATGCGCTCCTCACGGAGCTCCTCGACATTACGGACGTAGATCGTGCGGTCGTCGAGGATGAAGCTGCCGTTGATGTCGGCGGTCATCTTCTCACCCTCGGGGCCGAGGGCGATCACGGTCTTGTCCTTGATGACGGGGTCGCCGGGCTGGAGCTGCGCGACCCAGCCCTCGTCGAGGCGATAGGTCCGGACGGTCTCTTCCGAGCTGATGATGTAGAGCTTGCGCCCCTCATCGGTCTGCTCGACCTCGACGCGGCCCTCCTTCTCGGACAGGATCGCGCGGCCCTTGGGCGAGCGCGCCTCGAACAACTCCTCGACGCGCGGCAGACCGGACGTGATGTCGGCCCGGTTGACGCCGCCGGTGTGGAACGTCCGCATCGTCAGCTGCGTGCCCGGCTCACCGATCGACTGGGCGGCGATGATGCCGACGGCCTCACCCTTCTCGACCAGCTTGCCCGAGGCGAGGTCACGGCCGTAGCAGTTCTGGCAGACACCGTGGGCGGCGTCGCAGACCAGCACCGAGCGGCTGTGGACCTGGCGAACACCGGAGTCCAGCACCTCGCGGACGAAGTCCCGCTGGGATCCGTCCGGCATGTCGTACCGGTCGGTCAGGCTGGTGCCCTTCTCGAACATCAGCTCACCCGTCTCCGGGTGGTACAGATCCGAGGCGAGGACGCGGCCGATAATCTTGGCCCGGAAGTCGTCGTCCGGGATCAACTTGCCGTCGCTCGTCTCGCGGCTCTGGATGATGCCGAGTTCCGTCCCGCAGTCCTCCATCGTGACCATGACGTCCTGAGCCACGTCGCAGAGGCGACGGGTCAGGTAGCCGGAGTCCGCCGTCCGGATGGCCGTGTCCGCCAGACCCTTGCGGGCGCCGTGGGTGGAGATGAAGTACTCGAGGACCGTGAGGCCCTCCCGGAAGTTGGACCGGATGGGGATCTCGATGATCTTCCCTTCCGGGTCCAGCACCAGTCCACGCATCCCGGCCATCTGCGTGATCTGGTTCATGTTTCCCTTCGCGCCCGAGTCCGCCATCATCCAGACGGCGTTCTGACCCTGGAGCCGGGACTCGACGTCGTCGGTCAGCCGGTCGCGCGCACCGTTCCAGATCACCTCGAGTTCGCGGAGGCGCTCGTCCTCGGTCACCAGACCCCGGCGGAACTGGCGGTCAAGGGTGTCGGCCCGGTCGTCGGCGTCCTTGAGGATCGCCGGCTTGGTCTCTGACATGGTCACGTCCGAGACGGCGAAGGTCATGCCACCCCGGGTGGAGTAGATGAAGCCGGTCTGCTTGATGTCGTTGACGACACCGGCGACCCGCTCTGGGTCCCGGAACAGCCGGTAGGCATCGGCCACGACCGCCCGTAGCTGCTTCCGGCCCATGGTGTCGTTGTAGTACGTCCGGATCTCCGGTGGCAGGGTCAGGTTGAAGATCGCCCGGCCAACGGTCGTCTCGATCTTCTGGCGCTCACCGTACCGGTCGGTGTGCAGCACGATGTCCGCCTGCAGATCGACCACGCCGCAGTCATAGGCGATCTTGACCTCTTCCATGGAGGAGAAGACCTTGCCCCAGCCGCGTGGCAGCGTGCCCTTCGGGTACTCCTCCTCGAAGGTCACCTTGCTGGTCATGTAGTAGCAACCGAGCACGATGTCCTGCGTCGGCGAGACGATCGGGTCGCCGTTGCTGGGCGAGAGCAGGTTCTTGACCGAGAGCATGCGCTCCCGGGCTTCCTTCTGCGCGGCCTGGGACAGCGGGACGTGGACGGCCATCTGGTCGCCGTCGAAATCGGCGTTGAAGGCCGAGCAGACCAGCGGGTGGAGCTGGATGGCCGAGCCATCGATCAGCTGGACCTTGAAGGCCTGGATACCGAGACGGTGGAGCGTCGGGGCCCGGTTGAGCAGGACGACGTAGTTGACGACGACCTCCTCCAGCACGTCCCAGACGCGGACGTCGACCCGCTCCACCAGGCGCTTGGCCGCCTTGATGTTGTGGGCGAAGCCCTTGTCGACCAGCTTGCGCATGACGAACGGCTTGAACAGCTCGAGCGCCATCCGCTTCGGCAGTCCGCACTCGTCGAGCTGGAGGTTCGGACCGACGACGATGACCGACCGGCCGGAGTAGTCGACGCGCTTGCCGAGCAGGTTCTGCCGGAACCGGCCCTGCTTGCCCTTGAGCAGGTCGCTGAGGCTCTTGAGCTTGTGCTTGCCGGAGCCGGACACGACGCGACCACGGCGCCCGTTGTCGATCAGGGCGTCGACGGCCTCCTGGAGCATTCGCTTCTCGTTACGGACGATGATGTCCGGCGCACCGAGCTCCAGCAGGCGCTTGAGCCGGTTGTTCCGGTTGATGACGCGGCGGTAGAGGTCGTTGAGGTCGCTGGTCGCGAAGCGGCCACCGTCCAGCTGGACCATCGGCCGGAGCTCGGGGGGGATGACCGGCAGCGCGGTGAAGATCATCCATGCCGGGTCATTGCCGCTCTTGCGGAGGGCCTCCACGACGCGAAGTCGCTTGGTCGCCTTCTTCCGCTTGACGTCGCTGACGGCCTGCATCTCGGTCCGGAGATCGAGGGCGAGCTGGTCGAGGTCGACCTTCTTGACGAACTCGAAGACGGCCTCCGCACCCATGCCGGCCTTGAAGACGCCGGACGGGATCGCCTCCTGCAGCTCACGGTACTGGGCCTCGCTGAGGATCTGGAGCGGCTTGAGGTCGTTGAGCTGCTTCAGGACGTCGTCCCGCTGCTTGGCCTCGGCCTTGATCTCCTCGTTGAGCTTATCCTCGATCTTCTTGCGCCGCTCGTCCGCCTCATAGGTGATCTGGTCGGACTCGGCCCCGGACAGCGCATCGGCGCCGCCAGCCTCGGTGTCGTACTGCTTCTCGACCCGGTCGCGCTCGGCCTTGTAGGCCTCCTCGAGCCGGGTGATCCGGTCGGCGTTGACGGCCTCGTCCTGCTCGACGATCAGCCGGCCGGCGAAGCTCATGGTCTCGGGCGCGCTCTGGTTGTCCAGCTCGGTGAGCCGGGCGACCATCGACTCGTAGTCGGTCCGCAGGACTTCCAGCTCCTGCTTGCTGCGCTGCGAGGCGGCGGCGGTGACCTTCTTCGCACTGTCGGTCAGATTGCCGACCTCGCGGGTGACGTGGTCGTCCAGCTCGGCGAGCTGGGACTCGGCCTCGTCGCGGAGCTCGGCGACGATCGCCTCGTGCTCCTCGTTGATCTCGGCCACGGCGGACTGCCGGGCCTCGTCATCGACGGAGGTGATGAGGTAGGACGCGAAGTAGAGGATCCGCTCGAGGTTACGGGGGGTGATGTCGAGCAGCAGACCCAGGCGGGTTGGCGTGCCCTTGACATACCAGATGTGCGCGACCGGGGCGGCCAGCTCGATGTGGCCCATGCGCTCGCGCCGGACCTTGGAGCGGGTGACCTCGACGCCGCACTTGTCACAGACCGTGCCGGCGTGGCGGATCCGCTTGTACTTGCCGCAGTAGCACTCCCAGTCCCGGGTCGGGCCGAAGATGCGCTCGCAGAAAAGCCCGCCATGCTCCGGCTTGAGCGTGCGGTAGTTGATCGTCTCCGGCTTGGTGACCTCACCGTGCGACCAGTCGCGGATCGCCTCCGGGGACGCGAGGCTAATCCGGATGGCGTTGAAGTTATTGACGTCGAGGACACGGCCGCGGTCCTGACGGTCGATGCGCGGCATGCCGCGATCGCCGATGTTGGCGCCCTCGAGCGAGGATCCACCGCGGGCCGGGGTGAGTGTGGCTGTCACGGCATGTCCATTCGGGTTGGTCATGAGACGGTCAAGGTTCGACGACTCGCCAAGCGGGGTGCTCAAGATGCACGTCCTCCGGGGTGGCGTATCGCGGGACCGGCGACCCACTGGTCGTCGGTCCCACGATGACTGGAAAGCAGAAGGGGATGCGTGGAGGGGAGACGGACCGGAACGACTACTCGTCCGCTCCGCGCTCGAAGCCACTGAGGTTGATCCGGTCAATCTTGGTCATCAGGTCGCGGGTGTCCTCGGAGAACTCGATCACCTCGTCGTTCTCGTTGATGACGTCGATCGACAGGCCCAGCGAGCGGAGTTCCTTGACGAGGACCTTGAAGCTCTCGGGGACACCGGCCTCGTTGATCTCCTCGCCCTTGACGATCGCCTCGTACGTCTTCACCCGGCCGACGATGTCGTCGGACTTGACGGTGAGCATCTCCTGGAGGATGTGCGCGGCACCGTAGGCCTCGAGGGCCCAGACCTCCATCTCGCCGAAGCGCTGACCGCCGAACTGCGCCTTGCCGCCCAGCGGCTGCTGGGTGACGAGGGAGTACGGGCCGGTCGACCGGGCGTGGATCTTGTCCTCGACCAGGTGATGGAGCTTGAGCATGTAGATCACGCCGACGGTGACCGGGCGATCGAACTTCTCGCCGTCGCGGCCGTCGTAGAGATCAACCTTGCCGTCCTCGGGCAGGCCAGCCTCGCGGAGTGCCTGGCGGATCTCGCCCTCATGGGCGCCGTCGAAGACCGGCGTCGCCACCTTGAAACCGAGGCGCTGGGCGGCCCAGCCGAGGTGCGTCTCCAGCACCTGACCGATGTTCATCCGGGACGGGACACCGATCGGGTTAAGGATGATGTCGACCGGCTGGCCATCGGGCAGGAACGGCATGTCCTCGGTCGGGATGATCCGGGAGATGACGCCCTTGTTGCCGTGGCGACCGGCCATCTTGTCGCCGACCGAGATCTTCCGCTTCTGCGCGATGCTGACGCGGACCATCTCGTTGACACCGGCCGGGAGCTCGTGGTCGGTGCTCTCGTCGCGGCGGAAGCGGCGGATGTTGACGATCTTGCCGTAGACACCGTGCGGGACGCGCAGCGACGTGTCCTTCACCTCGCGGGCCTTCTCGCCGAAGATCGCCCGGAGCAGCCGCTCCTCGGCGCTCAGCTCGGTCTCGCCGCGGGGCGTGACCTTGCCGACGAGGATGTCGTTGGGCCGGACCTCGGCGCCGATCCGGATGATCCCGTTCTCGTCCAGGTTGGCGAGGCTCTCCTCACCGACGTTCGGGATGTCGCGGGTGATCTCCTCGGGGCCCAGCTTGGTGTCCCGGGCCTCGACCTCGTGCTTCTCGACGTGGATCGACGTGTAGACGTCGTCCCGGACGAGCCGCTCGCTGAGGAGGATGGCGTCCTCGAAGTTGCCGCCCTCGAAGGGCATGAAGGCGACCAGGACGTTCTGGCCCAGGGCCAGCTCGCCGTTCTCGGTCGAGGACGAGTCGGCCAGCACCTGGTTCTGGGTGACCCGCTCGCCGCGGCGGACGATCGGCCGCTGGTTGATGCAGGTGTCCTGGTTGGAGCGGACGAACTTGCGCAGGTTGTAGATGTGCTCCTCGCCGTCGTCCTCCAGGATGATGATGCGGTTGCCGTCGGCCGAGGCGACCGTGCCCTCGTGCCGGGCGACGACGACCTGGCCGGAGTCACGGGCGGCGAGGTGCTCGACGCCGGTACCGATGATCGGCGCCGACGCCTTGAGCAGCGGGACCGCCTGCTTCTGCATGTTGGCGCCCATCAGGGCCCGGTTGGCGTCGTCGTGCTCAAGGAAGGGGATCAGGGCCGTGCCAACGGAGATGACCTGCTTCGGCGAGAC
>CADCWK010000148.1 GCA_902806375.1 uncultured Thermomicrobiales bacterium | reverse complement strand
ACCCTTCTCCGGTCTACCTGGTCTTCACTCTCAAAGGCCGCGCGTCGAAGATTCCAGGTCCATTACGGTGCGCGGCAGAATGAGAGGGCCAACGGCCGACACCCGTGACACGTGTTGGCAGAAACCAGTCGGCCCATCGGTCGCTACGTCGAGCGAGTCACGATCGAATGGCTTGACCAAGGCGTTGCGAAACCCGTAGCGCTGCCTGTCGGGCAGAGCTAACTGGAGCGGGAACTGTCTATTCCCAGCGTAGAGAAGCCCCAGCACCCTCGGCGTGTGGAGGCCCTGAGCCTTAGCCGGTTTGCACGAGCAGGATCACTTGCCAGTGCATGCGAACGGCGGGAGCAAGCCGGTCCTGCTCCCGCCGTTCATTCCGGATCGAAGGAGCCTAGGAGCCGCGACGCTGCGGATCGGTGGGAGCGTCCGAGACTGTCGAAGTCGTGGTTTCCGTCGCCGACACCGTCGTGTCGACCACTTCAACGTCCTCGCGGCGAACGTTGCCGCTTACTTGGCGGGTCTCCTGGACGGCGTCCTTGGAGATCTCGACCTCTTCGACGACGCGGGCCCGCTTGCTCATCTCCACCTCCTCACCATAGAGGGGCACGTCGATGGTCTTACCATCGAGATCCAGGTCCGCGGCGGTCGCATCGCGATTGACGGCCACGCGCTCGACGTGGACCCGCTCCTCGGTCACCGGCACACTGAGCGTCTCCTCGCGCTCGGTGACGTGGGTCTCGACCCGGACCGCGCCACGCTCGACACTGCGGGTCGTCGCGGTCAGTTCTTCCTCAACGACGGGGACGCGAATGTCCTGGTCCGTCTCGTGGTGTGCCACGCCGCCGGTCCGGTGCTCGAAGGGAGTGGTATCAACCTCGTCAATGGGGGCCGCAGTACCGACCGTCGTGTCGTACCCGGTCCGGCTCGTGTCATCCACCCCGATCGACTCTGTGGTACCGCCGACCGGCACACGGTCCAGATCATTGGTGGCATAACTCGTCGTGGTGGTCGTAGTACCAGTCGGGACTTGGTCCCAGTCCTGGTTGGTAGCCTGCGAACTGGACACGTTCAGATCGATCCGGTCCTCGGTATGGCCAGCGATGGCCGAGAATGGGACGTAGTGGTCCTTGGGAAAGAAGAACCCCTTGCGCAGGACCAGGTAGTCGCCCTCGATGGTATCGACCGAACCGAGCTTCTCGCCGTCCGAGCCGTAAACGTCTGTTCCTGGCTGAACGATCCAGTCACCATTCGACGTAGTCATTGAAGGTCTCCTTTTGAATGAAGCGCAGGCGACCCTGCTGGTTTGAACCACAACTTGCCACTATGAGGCAGGTGTCATGCCACCCAGTGCCGACTCCGTCTGGAGCCGGACTGTTCAGCGAGATCGTTGGACCCACCACGGCTTCACGACGACGAAAGAGCCCGAAGGCTCCACGAGATATCTCGCGGAGCCTTCGGGCCGGAAGCAGCGTATACTCGTACGTTTCGCCGCAACGGTCTGCTCTCGCGAGACCTAGCAGCCGTCCAGCAGGTAGGCGACCCGGAGGTCGGCGTTGTAGATCACGCCCTTGGCGAGGGCGATCTGGGCTTCGGCCGCCGGGCCGCCGGACAGCGCGCTGGAACCGGCCGAGAACGCCTCGACGAGGTCGCCGTTCAGGTTGAAGGCCTCCTCCGGCGCGTTGCTGTTGGCCTGTTCCTGCGCGATGTTGAACAGGGCCTGGGCGTCACCCTGGACGGATCCAGTGGTGTCCCCCTGCCGCTCGGCCGGGTACAGGAGTTCCCGTCCGACCGAGATCCGGTCCAGGGTCTGGTTGCCCCAGTCCTCACAGTTCTGGGCCGCACTCGAACCGCGCGGGATGGCGAAGGACACGAAGGCCCCCGCCACGATGACGGCGATCGCCGCCACAAGAGCCCATTTCTTCATCGTCGTCCCCCGCTGCCTGTGCTAGACCGACCGACGACGCTTGTTGTTGTCGTCATCGCCGCCGCCCATCATCTCTTTCATGGCGTAGGCAGCGATGCCACCGAGCGCGACCTTGCCGAGGTTGCCACCGGGGAAGCCACCGCCGCCGCCGCCGCTGCCGCCACCCATGAGGCCGCCGAGCGCTCCGCCGATACCACCGCCGCCACCGCCGCCCATCAGGCCGCCGAGACCACCGCCGCCACCGCCGCCGCCGAACAGGGAGGCCAGGCCGCCCGGGTTCTGGCGCTGCATCTGCGCGACCATGCCGGCCATCTCACGCGGGTCGCCACTCAGGTTGCCCATCCCCTGGCCACCCTGCTGCTGGAGCATCTGGGCCATCTGCATGCGCTGGTTGGGGTCCATCCGCGAGAAGGCCTGCTCGGACGCCCGGTGCATCAGATCGGGGTCGGCGTGCTGCGAGACGTTCTGGAAATGCTGGAAGGCCTCGTCGTCCGAGTAGCCCTCGTCGATCGCGCCCTGCTCATACCGGGAGACGTAGTCGCGGGCGCTCGTCCTGCGATCGTTGTCGTCATCGCCGCCGCCGAACAGTCCCTTGATCATGTTTTCCACGGAGATAGCTCCTTGAGAACGAGAGAGAACAAACATGGGACTGTGCCCCATGATGAGGAACGCGTCAGCGCGATCCTGGACACGGGGAAGCAGGAGACGTGCCATGTGCAGACTATCGACCAGTCCGATCTTCGCTCCGGCGACTCCAGTCAGCGGTGACCGGAACAGCCAGTCGACACCGGAGCGGTCACCCAACCATTGGCCAGGCGGGACGCGGTGAAGGCCGCCCGGCAGGGGCGAGAGCGCTCCGTCGCGCTCCCGTCAGGGGACGGGGACCGGCCGGCGGAGCTCACGAAGACCCAGTACAGCCGACCCCAGGCAGGCCAGGATCATGACCGGGCCGAACAGGCCCAGCGCCTGCGGCAGGTCCAGCCGGGTGGCAAGGAGGCCGACCGAGATCGCCGTCACACCCTGGCCGAGGTACGCGATGAGATAGACGGCCGAGAGCGTCTCGCCCCGCTGACCGGCCGGGGCGAACGTCGTCGCCAGCCCCAGCCCACCGAGGACGAGCAGCCCCTGGCCCAGCCCGCTCAGCCCGAGCGCGACGACGAACAGCCAGAGTTGCCCGGTGACAGTCGTCAGCAGCAGACAGCCGATCCCGGCCGTCGCGACGAGCCCGCCGACGAGCATCGCGCTGGCCGGTCGTGGTCGCCGGACCGCGACGGCGACGGTGCCGATCCCGAGCGGGGTGACGGCCAGCAGCAGGCCGATCACGACGGCGTTGCTGGTCTGGACGAGGTCCCGTGCCATCTGTGCCCCGAGCGAGAGCGCCAGCGCCCCGGAAGCGTAGGACGCGGTCACCGCCAGCGCCGCGACGCCGAAGACCGGACCGATCCCGCGCGGAACCCGGATCGTCTGCGGTCGCCAGCGATCCGGGTGGACGACCGGGGCGACTTCGGTGCCGGCATTGCGCACAGCGACCAGCAGGGCCATCGACCCCAGGATCAGGGCGAGCAGCACGACCAGGCTCGTCCGGAGCGGAAACGGCGCCAACATGACGAGCAGCCCGGTCACGATCGGGCCGACGATCAGACCGACCGCGGCGGCGACTGTAAT
Source organism: uncultured Thermomicrobiales bacterium (assembly GCA_902806375.1). GTDB lineage: Bacteria > Chloroflexota > Chloroflexia > Thermomicrobiales > UBA6265 > CADCWK01. The sequence continues at coordinate 2,898 of CADCWK010000148.1, read as the reverse complement.
CGTCGCGGCGGCGCGGGCATGGTTGCCGTTCGGCTCGCTCTCGACGATCGCGGCGTTGGAGGCACCGATCGCCAGCCCGGTCCCGAACCCCTGGAGCAGCCGGCCCGCGTACAGCCAGCCCAGCCCCGAGGCGACCACCAGCAGCAGGCAGGCCAGGGCGATGAGCCCCATCCCGAGCAGCATCGCGCGGCGACGACCGATCCGGTCCGAGATCCCGCCGCCGAACAGGAGCACGACGATCAGCGCGACGGGGTAGCAGCTGTAGACGCTGGTCTGGACCAGCGCCGAGAAGTTCCACTCCGCCGCCCAGAGCGGGTAGAGCACGGACGGCGCGCTGCTCGCCCAGAGCAGCAGCACGACGACGATCGTGGAGACCCAGAAGCGCAGCGCCAGGCCAGCCCGTTCAGCCTCCGACCGGGCACGCTCGACGGCAGGGAGATCCGGTTCGAGCGGCGTCCGCACGGTGGGAGATGACGGAAGCGACATGCGGGTCCTCTGGGAGGTCGTTGACCGCCAGTACAGGGCTGCGGGAGATCACGGGCACTCGTCCAGTATCGTCGCCCCGGGCGGCCGGCACGGGTCGTCCCGGACGGAGAGGGTTGGGATGTCACCGCGGTGCTGAATCACGCGCTCACGGCGAATGGACCGGTAGCGGGCTGACCAGGACGATACTGGACGGACCGTCATACCTTCGGTAAGCCTCGGACCATACCACTCCGGCGCGCACAGGACCGACATCGCGCGATCCACCATCGGATTGGCCCCGGCTGGCTGGCACACAAGCTGCACGACCGGCCGGGTGAGGTGATTCCGGCCGGGACAATCCGGTCCGGCAGTATGGCGTCGAACGACAGGAGCGGGACGAGCGGATGGCAGCAGGAACGGCGGACAGCCGACACCACGGGCTGGACGAGCGCGAGATCATCACACGCGACGACGCGGCGCTCGACCGGCTCCGCCCCTACAACGTGTTCATGGGGCTGGCCCACCTTATCCAGGCGATCGCCGTCCTGGTCCTCAGCAACGACTTCGCCCTGCCCGTGACGACCAGCGCACCGACGGACGCGCCGGGGGTGGCAGACCCGGTCTTCGAGATCTGGTTCCGGCTGGCGATCGGTCCGGCCGTCGGCGTCTTCTTCCTGATCTCCGCGGTCAACCACCTGCTGATGGCGTCGCCCTGGCTGTTCCCGTGGTACCGGACAAACCTCCAGCGCGGGATCCACTACACCCGCTGGTACGAGTACGCCTTCTCGGCCGGCCTGATGATCGTCCTGATCGGGCTCATCACCGCGATCAGCGACTACCGCGCCCTGGCCGGGCTGTTCGGGTTGACGGCCGCCATGAACCTGTTCGGCTTCATGCAGGAGCGCCACACGATCGACCGCCGCCTCGCCGGGAAGAACGTCAACTGGTCGGCCTTCTGGTTCGGCACCTGGGCGGGCCTGATCCCCTGGATCCTCATCTTCATGACGATCCTGAACGTCCCCCGTCAGTTCGAGGGCGTCGGCGAGGTGCCTACCTTCGTCTGGTTCATCTTCGCCAGCCTGTTCCTGTTCTTCAGCAGCTTCGCCGTCAACCAGCTGCTCCAGTACCACGGGGTCGGCCGGTGGCGTGACTACCTGTTCGGCGAGAAGGTCTACATGTGGCTGAGCCTCGTCGCCAAGGGCGCACTCGCCTGGCAGATCTTCGGCAACACCCTGGCCGGCTGACCGGGAGCGGTCAGTCCCGACCGTCCCTCAGTGGACCTCCCCAAGGCAAGGCGATGCCCTCCCGGTCAGTCACTGGGAGGGCATCGCCTTGTCCGTCATTGAACGAGCGGCTGGGGGCACTGGTGATGATGCGTGGGGTGATCGTCAGCCATGGGGCGGGCCATCCTGCATCGCAAGAGCGGTCACGCCCTACCCGGTGACCTCGATCTCGCCTTCCATCCCCTCGGCCCGGTGGTTGCCGATCCCACAGTAGAACGTGTACGTCCCGGCCGGGATGCTGTCCGGCACCGTCCACTCGACCGTGCTGCCATCCTCCGGGAAGTCGACCGCCTCGTCCTCATGGCCCTCGATGACGAAGTTGTGCGGCGCCTGCCCGCTGCTGAATAGCTCAATCGTATCGCCGATCGCGACCGTCACCTGGCTCGGGTCGAAGCCGAAGTCGAACGCCTCGATGGTGACCGTTTCCGCCGAGGGCGTCCCGGCCGGGGTCGCCTCGGGGGAAGCCTCCGGCGTGGTGTCCTGGCGCGGCGGTGCCCCATAGGCGACCGCGACCATGGCGGGCGCCGCCACCAGCGCCGCGGCGGCGCCCAGGAGTTGGCGGCAGCTGAGACCCGCCTCGCGATGCGGCTGATCCGAAGCTGTACCCATGCTCCCGGCTCCTCTCGTGGGTGCCAAACCAGGCACACGCGTCCCGCCGAGGAGAACTGCCCGGTCGTCACGGTTCGGGGACAGTAGCCGGCGGACTCGTCGACACTATCACGGTGATCGACGATTGTGACCCCTCATCGAGAGTATGTGTGCCCGGATATGCTGTGCGACGATAACCCCGCACGGGAAGTCCAGAAGATAATGAAGCGGGTGGCTAGTCCTGCGGGTCGATCGTCAGCAGCCCAGATCGGCAGCCGGACCCGCCGCCATGAGCCTGGCGAAGCTGCCGTACGATACCGGCGGATCCGGGACGCGATGCCGCGCCACGAGTTGAGGCTGAACCGACACAGGAGTCCCCATGCCGCGTGCGCTCCGGGCGATCGCGCCCCGTACCCCCGTCATCGAGCCCTACGACGAGCCACCGCTCCAGCCTGACCAGATCCGCATCCGGACGACCTTCGCCTCACCCAAGCATGGGACCGAGCTCGTTGGCTACCGCGACGACCCCGCCGCCCACCGGCCCTACGACCGCGAGTGGGGC
>CADCWK010000147.1 GCA_902806375.1 uncultured Thermomicrobiales bacterium | reverse complement strand
CGATGCTCGCCATGGCGTCCACGTCACTGGCATAGACTAGCCGGGTCTCGCCGGTCACCGCGACATAACGCCCCAGATCGAACCAGAGGCTGGGGAATGGATCGACCAGGTCCCAGGTCTCGTCGTCGAGGGACAGTACCTCCGCGTCGCCCACACCGGCTGACACGAACCCATGACCGGTCAACGTGTCCCTGACCCGGGTCGCATCGAACTCCCCATCGAGCACGACCGCCGATCCGGGCCCGACCCGGGCTCCCATCGCGCGGTCGATCGCCGTGACGGGGTAGCCGTTGATCTCCTCCCATTCCGGGATGAGGCCGTACGACCCGACGGGTCCGGGGATCATCAGGGAGGTGATCCCACGCCGGAAGGTGAACAGATCGTCCTCGCGTCCCAGTGACGCCGGCTTCGCGACGCCCAGGGCATCGAACTGCCGGGCGATATCGGCGAAGGTGCAGAAGATCGGCGACTCGGCGGAGCCGCTGATCGCCCTGGCCGGGAGCAGGTCCAGCATCGCCGGGACACCCGACCTGTCCCTCAGGTCCATGTTCGCCGTGGACCCGGACCGGGCCGCCCACGCGGCGCTGAGCCACTGGGACGATACGGGCGTCGTGGCCATCAGGCTGAACCCGGTAAGGAGCGACCGTCGATCGAGGGGCATGCAGCCACCCACCTTTCCCTGTCCCATCACCGTTGGCCCGCCTGACGGCACGGCGGGCGTCACCGTGCATGCGTCCCGTGGGATGACGCCGGAGCCCTGGGTAGGGTTCCCCACCCGGGACGGACGCAGAGCGCCCGCGGCCGGATGGTCGCGGGCGCTCTGCGTCTGACCGTGAGTTCCGGGGACAGGGAGGTCTGTTCGAACCAGTGGAGACGTCAGGACCCCGAAACCGAGCCGAACAGCAGGCGGGTCTGGAGGGCCTCGGCGGCGCGGTAGGCGGCCGAGACGCTGGTCCCGGTGTGGATCCGCTGGATCACCTCCCCGAGCAGCGGCGCGATGGAGAGCGTCGTCACCTTGTCGATCCGCTTGTGCTCCGGGATGGCGATGCTGTTCGTGACGACGACCTCGCGGATCGGGCTGGCCTGGAGCCGGGTCATCGCCGGACCGGAGAAGACGGGGTGGACGGCGGCCGCATAGACCTCCGAGGCCCCGTTCCGCAGGCAGACGTCGGCGGCCTGCGTGATCGACCCCGCGGTATCGATCTCGTCGTCGACGATGATCACCGGGTGGCCGGCGACGGAGCCGATCAGGTTGACGACCTCGGAGTGCCCGCTGTTGCCGAGCCGGCGCTTCTCGATGATCGCCAGCGGAGCATCCAGCACCTCGGCGAAGGTCCGGCCGCGCTTGGTACTGCCGAGGTCCGGCGAGACGATCACCGGGCCGACCAGGCGCTTCTCGACGAAGTAGTGGGAGAGCAGGTAGAGCGCCGTCATCTCGTCGACCGGGATGTCGAAGAAGGCCTGGATCTGGCCCGCGTGCAGGTCGAGCGTCAGGACCCGGTCGGCCCCGGCCGTCTCGATCAGCTTGGCGACCAGCCGGGCCGTGACCGGGACGCGCGGCTGGTCCTTCTTGTCGCTCCGGCCATAGCCGTAGTAGGGGATCACGGCGGTGATCCGGCCGGCCGACGACGAGCGGAGCGTGTCGACCATGATCAGCAACTCCATCACGGAGTCGTTGACCGGCTCGGCCAGCGTCTGGACGACGAACGCGTCGTTGCCGCGGACACTCTCGCCGATCCGGACGAAGCTGTTGTCGTTGCTGAACTTGAAGACCTCGGCGCGGCCCCGGGGGATCCCGATGTGGGCGCAGATGTCATCGACCAGGGCGGGGTTGGTGTTCCCGCCGAACACGACGAGCTGATCGTAGAGCTTGCTCACGGGGTGGCCTCCGTCGGGCGACGATCGCTGGTGCTTGCAGGTGGTCGGTGAGCGCCGGTCGGAGGTGGTCACGCGGCGACAGGGTGGGGCTGTCCACCCCGATCGCTGCCGCCCGGTGCCATCCCGTTGCCGTCCGCGCCACCATAGCCTACCGAAAAAACCACCTGCCCGTTCGGTCGGATCGCACGGACGGGTCCTGGCCGACCGGGCATGGCGCCCCGGACATCGCCGGTTCAGCCCTGGCTCGGCTCCGGCGTGTCGTCCAGGGCCACGGGCCGGCGGTCGGTCACGGACGGTTCCCGGCCAGTGGTCTGCTCGCCCTGCCGGGCGGCCAGGGTCAGGAGGCCATCCCGGGCCGCGTCCTGCTGGGCGGCCCGCTTGCTGACGCCGGTGCCAGCGCCGATCCGCTCCCCCTTGAGCCGGACCTCGACGGTAAAGACCTTGTCGTGGTCCGGGCCGGCCTCGGCGATGGTCTCGTAGGTCGGCTGGGTGCCGTAGCGATCCTGGAGCAGTTCCTGGAGATGTCCTTTGGGGTTAGCCTCCGTCCGGCGCTGGCCATCGACGGCATCGGCGTCCTCATCGAGGAAACGGCCGACGAACCCCCGGGCCGCCTCCAGCCCCTGGTCGATCGTGATCGCGCCGACCAGCGCTTCGAACGCCCCTGCCAGGATCCGGTCCCGCGGGCTGTCCGAGATCCGCTCGCCGTTGCCGAGGACCAGATACGCGCCCAGATCCAGCGACCGCGCCCACCGCACCAGTGTCTCGGACCGGACCAGCGCGACGCGATCGGAGGTCAGCGACCCCTCGTCGGCGTCCGGGAAGCGGAGGTAGAGCTCCTCGGCGACGATCGCCCCGAGCATGGCGTCGCCCAGGAACTCGAGCCGCTCATTGGACTGCAGCGGCCGGCCGAGATGGATCGCGCCCAGCCCCGCCGCCGTCCAGTCATGCAGGATCGAGCGATGGGTGAGCGCCAGTCGCAGCGGCTCGATGTCGTCGAAGTGGAGATCGGCGTGGTCGGCGAAGGCGGGTGCCCGCTGCTCGGTCGGGTCCAGGGTGACCGGCCCGTCGTCCGCATCGCTCCGCGGCGACCGGCGAGCCCGGCGCGCCGACGCCCGGCTGGGCGTGGCCGGAGGCGGGGACGCGACCGGTGCCGACGGAACGGGTGTCCCGGACGGGTGCCCGGTATCTCCACGCGTGAGCCCCGCTGGCGGCTGCCCCGGTGGCCGCGTCGTCGAGCGTAGCCGGGACACGTCGCGCCGCCGGGACCGGACGCGCGGCCGCAGGGTCGGGTCCGGCCGGTCGGCGCGGTCGTCGGGATCGGTATGGTCGGTCGGCTGGGTCACAGGGGCCTCGGATCAGGGATGCGGTGTCCACGGTGGGGAGGAGCGGGGGAGGGGAGGGAGCCGGCTAGGCAGGGTGGTGCCGGGCGAGCGCGCGGGCCAGGTCGATGCCAGCCTCACTGGAGATGGCCTCGAGCCGGTCCCAGCGGACGGCCACATGATAGGTGTAGTGCTGGGGGATGGTCTCCTCAGTCCGTGAGGTCGCCAGGTCGTTGCTGACGAGGAAGTGGATCAGCGCGCTCGCCATCGCGTCCTCGTCCGGCTTCCGGTCATCGAGCGGCAGCGTCTTGCCGCCCATCGTCGCCCGGTGGTGGGCGATCGCCAGCCCGTCGGCGAAGGGACCAGCCAGCTCGTCGGCCCGTTCCGTCTCCCGGCGGGAGGCCGAGCGCTTGTCGCCCTCGATCATCGCGCCGCCGTCGCTGGGGGCGGCGTCGAGCTCGATCGCCCGCTGTTCCTCCGGCACGACATAATGCTCCACGATGTACTTCAGCAACGTCCGCAGGTCGTCCGCCACGCACACCCTCCTGCCCATGCCGGTCAGGGCACCCCGCCTGCCAGCCACCCCGGATGCCGCGATTATAGGGCGGACCGTGTCCACCGGTCGCCTGAGTCGGACCCGACCAGGCCGGAGGGCGGCTGGCCGGGTCCGCCCGATCACCCGGCGGCGACGGGCTCGCGACGGCTCCAGGTCCCGACCGCCGATTCGATCATCGCCATCCCGCTCGCCAGCGAGGTCGGCCCGTCGGGGCCCTCGGCGTTGACGGAGACGACGCCGAACGCCCGCACCTTGCCGGTCGCGAGGACGAGGTCCATCGCCGCGTTGACATCCTCCAGGCTGGGGCCGTCCGGCTCGACCGTCGGGTGGTTGGGCTGGTACCGCGCGTCGAGGACATCGGCGTCGATGTGGAGGTAGAGATGGTCGACCTCGGCGGCCAGCGCGGCGACCGCCTCGGCGAACGGGGACGTCGCCGCCGTCCGGTCCGGGACGTCCACGACGCGGATGTCGGTGGCCTCGACCAGCGTCCGCTCGGCCGGGTCCAGGTTCCGGACGTCCACCATGATGATCCGGTCGGTCGGGATCGGAGCGTCCAGACCGGACGCCACCCGCCAGGTCGGGTAGCAGAGCCCGGCGCTGACGGCGACCGGCATACCGCCCAGCATCTGGGTCAGGCTGGTCGTCGGGGTGTTGAAGTCGCCGTGGGCATCGAACCAGACCAGCCCGATCCGGGCCTCCGGCCCGTAGCCCTGCCGCATCCCGCCGAGCACGCCGGGCAGTGACACGCATGACCCGCCCGTGACCATCGGCGCGGTGTCCGAGCGGATCGCCCCGGCGACCGCCCCGGAGACGGCGGCGCTGAGCACCTCCAGCCGCGGGATCGGCTCGCTCGGCGCATCGGCGACGGCCGCCTGGATGTCCTGGACCTCGACGTCGGCGAGGGCGCCGAGGCGACCGGGCAGGCCGTCGGCCAGGTAGGCGTCTCCGGTCGTGCCGAGGCCGCTGGTCCGCTGGTCGGCCGGGCGACCGGACGAGAAGGCGGGCGGGATGATCATCGTGATTCGCATGGGACAGGGATCTCCGGGCTCCGGCCGGCGCACCATCGCTCCGGCCCGCGACGACGTCTCGGGGGCGTCGTCGGGGATTGTAGGCAGCCCGCCCCACGATGGATAGAGAGCGCAGACGGAAACGGGGCGGGAACCTGCGTTCCCACCCCGTCTCACCGCGTTGGAGCCGATTGCCGGCGCGGTCAGCAGCCGGCCCAGATCCCGACGCCGTCCTCCTCGGCGATCGCCGCGAGGCTCGTCAGGTAGCCAGCGTAGCGGCTGTCCGGCTCCTCGATGGCCACGTCGACCGCCCCAGCGGCGACGAGGACACCCGAGACCAGTTCGAGCGCACCGTCCTCGCTCTCGATCCAGACGTCGCGCAGCCAGGCGCCGTCGGCGGCGGCGTTGGTGTTCTGGCGCTCCAGGAAGACCGTCTGCCCGGTGATCAGGTCACGGTTGGCGTCGAGCGCCTGGTCGAAGGAACAGTCGTCACGCTCCGGCGCGCTCGTCCCGGTGTAGCGGACGGGGACCACCTCGCCGTCGATCTCGACCTCGATCGTGACCGGGTCGATCACGCCCACCACGGTCGCCTCGACCAGGTCCGGCGCGGAGGGCGCCTCGTCGAGCGCATCCATCGGCGGGGACGTCTCGATCGCGTCCGAGAGGTCGATCGAGGTCGTCCCCGCGTTGAGGACGAAGCCCGACGCGTCCTCGGCGGTCAGGAAGAGCAGGCCGAGCCGGATGCTCTGGTCGGGCCCGAGAACGACCTCCCCGGTGGCGCCGACGACCTCCGGGAACCCGAGCTGGATCGAGATCGTCTCGCTGAAGCTGTCCAGGCGGCGGGTCTCACCATCGACGCCGACAGAGGCCGTGAACTGGGTCATGTCGATCGTCGCGTCACCCTCGCCCCAGTTCTCGGCGGTGACGATCACGGCCAGCCAGTCGCCGCCGAACGGGGATGACGGCTGGTTGATCTCCGGGATTGTCGGTCCGACCGCGACCGACTCGACGGTGTACCGGACCGACCCGGCGGTGAACGCCTGGGCGGGCATGCCCTCGTCAGCCACGGTCGGTGGCTGCGGCTCGATCGCCGGTTCCGGGAAAGCCGACGGCGCGCTCGTCTCCGTCGGCTCGGCCGTGGCTGTCGGCTCGGCCGTCGGCGCAGTGGTTGCCGTCGGCTCAACCGTGGCGGTCGGCGCCGCCGTCGGCGCAGTGGTTGCCGTCGGCTCAACCGTGGCGGTCGGCTCGGTCGTCGCCGTCGGAGCGGTAGTCGGAGCAGAAGTTGCCGTCGGCTCGGTCGTCGCCGTCGGAGCAGAAGTCGCTGTCGGCTCGGCCGTCGGAGCGGAAGTCGCTGTCGGCTCAGGAGACGGGACCGAGGCGTCCGACGGGTCGTCCGACGGGAAACCCGCAGTCACGGCCTCTGGTTCCGCTGTCGGTGGCGCGACGGTAGCCGTCGGTGGCGCGACGGTAGCCGTCGGTGGCGCGACAGTAGCCGTCGGCGGCACAGCCGTCGCGGTTGGCGGCACAGCCGTCGCGGTTGGCGGCACAGCCGTCGCGGTTGGAGGAACGGCCGTCGCCGTAGCCGTCGGCGGGACGGCGGTCGCAGTCGGCAGAACCCTGGTCGCCGTAGCCGTCGGCGGAACGACCGTAGAAGTCGGCGGTACGGCCGTAGCCGTCGGCGGGACGGCGGTTGCCGTCGGGGGAACCGCGGTCGGGGGCTCGCTCGTCGCGGTCGGGAG
>CADCWK010000146.1 GCA_902806375.1 uncultured Thermomicrobiales bacterium | reverse complement strand
CGGCCGATCCTCGGCCGGCGTGGGGTCGTCGTGGTCGCGGGCCGCGGCGACGATCCGGCGGGCGGCGGCGGAGCCCGTGAAGGCGTTGCGGCTCTCGACCGCCCGCAGGAGGTGCATCAGCTGCTCCGCCACGACCCCATTGGCGGCGGCGATGGCCCGGACATCGCCCGCGAACCGGTCGGAGCGCGGAACCCCGCTCAGACCGAGGCGGTCCAGGCTCGCCACGCTCAATCCGAGGTGGGCGGCGAGCTGGTCGTGGGTCCAGCCCTCCTGCTCCCGGTAACGGCGCAGGCGGGAGGCCAGTGCGGCGTCGTCCCGCCCCGAGCGCTCCCGCAGCCAGGCGAGCTGGTCCGGCGTAGGTGGGGTCGGTACGAAGGCCGGGTCGTCCGGTTCGTCTACTGGTCGAGTCGCGGAGTTCGTCGCGTCCTCGTTCATCGATGGTCCTCTCTCGTCTCACATCCGGCGAAGTCGCTTCGCCAGGCGGTCCTTCATTTTCTGGATCACCTGCACCTGCTCCGGGGTTGGCAGGTGCAGGATACCCAGGGCGTTGGCGAAGACGTCCGTGCTGCGCTCATCATGGACGTACTGCAGATCGAAGACGATCCCCTCGTCATCGGTCTGGACGACGTGTCGCCGGATCGCCGCGACGCGGGTGTCGCTCTCGCCGCGCAGGACGATGTCCTCGGGACTGGGCTCGTCCGAGGAGAGGTTCCCGCCGAGTTCCTGATTTCCGACATCATCATCGTCGGAGCCAGAGGGAGAGTCGATACTCACGATCCGTGGGCGACGCTTCAGCTGGGCGAAGTGATTCCTAAGGTCGCCCTTCAGGTCCATCATCAAATAGCCGAACAAGCTCTTGCCGCGAGTGGGATCGTACCGTTCCGGGCGGTCGCGCATGGAGACGATGACGTTCAGGACGAGGTCGTTCGCCACGTCCTCGCGGGTGACCGGGTCATGGAGCTGGCTGGCCGCGTAGCGGGTCAGCGACCAGAAGTACTGCTCCCACAGCTGCTGGACGGCGACGGGATCGCGCGCGACCAGGCGACGATGGAGCTCGTGGCCCGAGGGATCGTCCTGCGTTGCCGGGGGACCGGCCGCACCGCCGGCCGAGTCATGATGGTCGTTCATCCTTACCTCCGGGCAGCGGGAGTGTTCTGATGGTGATGACGCCGGGCGATCATACCAATTCTCCCAAACCCCGCACGGGACTGACGTCTCGCGAACGCCGAGACACGTCGAAGGGCACCCACGTAGTTGGGTGCCCTTCGAGGGATGGCAACTATTCGGGTGGATTTCGTCGCGTGGGCGCTATCCGTCCCATGCCCGGAAGACGGCGCAGGCGTTCTGACCGCCGAAGCCAAACCCATTGGCAAGCGCCGCTCGGACCGGCAGTTCACGCATGACGTTCGGTGTGTAGTCCAGGTCGCACTTCGGGTCCGGATGGGTCAGGTTGATCGTCGGTGGGATCCTGCCGTCGCGGATCGCGAAGACGCAGGACAGGGCCGACACGGCCCCGGCCGCTCCCAGCAGGTGACCGACCATCGACTTGTTGGCGGACATCGCCAGCGAGTCGGCGTGGGCGCCGAACGCCTTCCGGATCGCGGTGGTCTCGGCGAAGTCGCCGATCTGGGTGGCCGTTGCATGGGCGGCGATGTAGTCGATCTGCTCCCGTTCGAGGCCGGACCGCTGGACGGCCTGCCGCATCGCCCTCGCCGCGCTCTCACCGCCCGGGTCCGGCGCGGTCAGGTGGAAGGCATCCGCCGTATACGCACCGCCCGAGGCGATCGCGATGGGCTCCGCACCACGGGCGAGCGCGTGCTCCTCGGTCTCCAGCACCATCACGACGGCACCCTCCGAGAAGACGAAGCCGTTGCGCTCCGCGTCGAAGGGACGACTGGCGCCGGCCGGGTCGCCCTCCCACCGGCTGAGGGCACCCATGTGCGCCAGCGAGATGATCGCCACCGGGGACAGTGCCGCCTCCGTGCCGCCCGTCAGGATGACGTCCGCGTCCCCCCGCTCCAGCGTGTGGACGGCGTCGACGAACGCCTGGGTGCCCGCCGCGCAGGCGGCGACCGAGGTCATCGTCGGCCCCTTGATACCGAAGCTGATCCCGACCTGGCTGCTGGCCATGTTCGGTGAGAACAGCGGGATCAGGAACGGCCCGACGGCGCGCCGCCCCTTCTGGAGGGAATTGCGGGTCTCCTCTTCGATCAGCGGGACGCCACCACCGCCGGTGTTGAGGACGATCCCGATCCGGTCCCGGTTGTCGTCGTCGATCACCAGTCCGGCCGCCTCGATCGCCTCGCGCGAGGCCGCGACGGCGAACTGGGCGAAGCGGGCCATCCGCTTGGCCTGCTTGGCATCCATGTGGTCTTTGGGGACGAACCCCGGCACCTCGCCGGCGATCTTGACTTCGAGGTCAGACGCGTCGAAGTTCTGGATCGTGCGGATCCCGGAGTGGCCGGCGAGCAGTTCGCTCCAGAGTGTTTCCGCGCCGATCCCGAGTGGGGAAACCGCCCCGACTCCGGTTACTACGACTCGCCGCGTCACGGTCTACACCCTTCCGTAGGTCGCGATCGGAGGTCGCCGCATCCCGCCGGAGGCAGGACGGGAACCGACCGCTGGCCGCCCACACAGGTACGGCTGGACACATGTCCGGTTCGGGACGATAGCGTCGCGCCCGACCGGGCTGAGACTCCGGACAACTCAAGCAGTCAGTGTACGAAACCAGCGCAAGGGTAGCCACCGGAGCCAGCCATATCGCCCGGCTACGCTTCCGGCCATGCCACCAGGACGTCCTGGCCGGATCGCACGGTCGCCGTCCGGTCGATTCGCCGGATCAGCCCGCCGAGGACGCTGCCCGGCCCGATCTCGACGAAGGTCGTCGCCCCGAGGGTCACCATCAGCCCGACCGATCGGGTCCACTCCACTGGCTGCTGCACCTGGAGGGTCAACTCGGTGCGGATCTCGTCGACCGTACCGAGGACCGCCCCGGTACCATTGGCGACGACCGGTATCCCGGGTTCACGCAGGGGGATCTTCGCCAGCAGCGCACTGAGCCGCGTCGACACCCCGCCCATCAGTGGGGAGTGGGAGGCGATGCTGACCGGGAGGCGGATCACCTTCCGGGCGCCACGCGCCGTCGCCAGTCCCATTGCCCTGACCAACGCCTCAACCTCGCCGCTGATCACGACTTGTCCGGGACAATTGAGGTTGGCGACGGTCACGATGCCGTGGTCGCTGGCCTCCTCGCAGACCTCCCGCAGGGTGTCGTCATCCAGTCCGATCACCGCGGCCATCCCGCCGGGGCGCTCCTCGCCGGCCTGGCGCATCAGCGTCCCGCGCTCCTGGACGAGCCGCAACGCCGTGGGAAAATCGAGCACGCCGGCGGCGACCATCGCTGTGAACTCGCCCAGGGAGTGCCCGGCCACTACCACCGGGGCGATCTCCTGGCCGGTCTCTGCCGCCCGCTCGTGGATCGCCGCCAGCGTCGCCACGCTGACGGTCAGGATCGCCGGCTGGGCCGTGGCGGTGTCCTCCAGGACGTCGGCGGGGGCCCGGAGGCATAGATCGGTCATCGGCCGGCCGAGCACGTCGTCGGCCTCGGCGAAGACGGCCCGTGCCGCCGGCGAGGCGTCGTGGACCGACAGGCCCATGCCGGGCGACTGGCTGCCCTGGCCGGGGAAGACGAAGGCCGTGTGACCGACAGGGAGCTCGAACGATTGCACGCGTCGTCCTTCTTTCCGGTGAGTGAAGCGGACCACTACCAGTGAGTTACCCGTGACCTGACGGTCGACGCCGAACGCGACAACGGGAACCGCCCGCGATCGGGCGATCGATGGACCGTGCTCGCGCCGCCTACCGGGCGGGCTCCGCATGGGTCGGAAGCGGCGACATGACCGCGGACGGGTCCAGGCGGTGCAGCAGGTCCAGACCGAGCTTCGCCCGGCGGACACGCTCGCGGGTCAGGGCGACCGCGGTCGCTTCCAGGTGAGATCCGGACGGATAGATGTTCGGCGCGTTGCGCAGACCGAACTTTACGTACACGGGAGCGGCGACGCGGATGATCTCGGCGATCTCGTAGTGGCGGATGAACCCTCCGATGTCGTCCGGGACCTCGATATAGATGTCGAGCGGGATCGTCGTCGCCTGGCGGATGGCGGCCAGCTGGGCCAGCGACAGGTCGGTCGGGACATTGAACGTGGTCATGCCGTTGTCGGCCAGCAGCCGGATCGAGACCGGGTTGCTGGCGCCCATCATGACCGACCCCTTGACGATCAGCTCTGATGGCAGTTCCCCGGCCCGTTTCATCGCGTCCAGGACCCAGAGCAGCCCCTCGTCGGTAACCAGGACACTGGTGATGCCGTGCTCGCAGGCCCGGCGGACATCCTCGACGGCATGGACGAGCTGGTCCATGCCGCGGATCTTCGGGGCGACCACTCGCCCCGCCGCCGTGTAGCTCATCGCACCGGTGTCCCACCCGGCGCGGGGCCCGACGAACAGGCTGACTTCGATCCCCCGCTGGGCGCCGAGGGCGGCCATCTCGTCCAGCTCGTCATCGGTGAGGAGCATGATGCCGCTGCCCTGGCTGACCCGGTGGACCGGGACGTCCAGTGCGTCGGCCGTCTCGTACACGGCCCGGAGGGCGGCGGGTCCCTCGACCGAGGGGATCTCGACCCGGTACTGCCCGCCGTCTGCGAACCGGTGCGGCGAGCCTGGCAGATGGTGCGCGTCTGCGGTCGGCAGGGCGAGGTGGTCCCGGAGAAAGGCCCGAGTCCGGTCCAGTGCGTTCGGCGGCGCGTCCATTCGACGTGGTCCTCTCGGGTTGGGCGGTCGATTCCGTGACCTGTCGCCCGGTCCCGGCGCGGCTCGACCGGAATCTTACCGTCCTCGCCGGGGGACCGCCGGTCGGGGGCAGGTCGCCATTCGCGCTGGAAGTGCGGAGGTGGTCGCCGATCGGGATGTCATGGGATCAGGACCGGGACGCGTGGTCCCCCATGCGTCCCAATCGGGCCGGTCTATTCGCGTAGTCCTCACGACGCCGGCCCTCACGAGCCACCGTGTCCCGCCGGCTCGAACGGGCATAGGGTAAAAGGGACAGGCCTTATGGAGCTCTGGCGGGCTGTACGGAAGGACCCGGTCTGGAAGGACCAAAGTACCAGAATTAGCCACGGGACCTCGGCCAAGATGCCGCGTTATGGGGGCCTTCCCGCGTCCGCATGCGCATGGACAGGTGCCCATGCTGGCGATGCAGACCGAAACGGCGTCGCACGTCTGGTGTCCTGGCAGGACCTATTGACTACACCCCCTGGATGGTTAGACTGGGTCCCAAGCCACACGGCAATAGGAATATCGGATGACCCGATATACCTATTGCGCACACAGGTGTGGAAGCGTAGCGCGGTCGACTCCCGCACAGGTGAATGTGGCATGATCCAGAGGCTGAACAGCGGCACCGGGACGGGAATGGCGCCAGGACGGTTTCCATTCACCTATCGGGAATCCGATCCGGAACTGGCCCTTCGACTCGAGGCGGCACGTCGACTCCGGCACAGAGTGCCGGGCAATGACTATGGAGACAGACCGATGACCAGCACGACCATCAAGGCCACGACCACCTCGATCAAGGACATCATGGCCGGCGGAGTCTGGCGGTCCCGGCGTGTGGTCGCTGCTCTGGCGATCACCGCTGGTCTTGCCTTCGGAACTCTCGGTGCCGCCGTCCCGCAGGCTGATGCCTCCATCGGCTGGTGCATGCGCTGCACGGCTGCTCAGCCGGTCGTGACCGAGAGCGCCAAGCCGTCACTCGACGTATACAAGATCCGTCGTAACATGTACGCTTCGTCCAACTGAGCGACAGGCCCTTTCGTTCCGCCCACTTGTACTTGAGGGCGAAGCGATCCGATAACGGGCAAGGATTGGTCAGGACAAGCGCGTGGGCTCGATACCCTTCGCACTAAGGGTCTATGTCGTAATCTGTGGCGCGCTCGGGGTGATTTTAGCGGTGCTGCCGCTAATAGTCTCCCCGAGTGCTTTTTCTGATCTTGACATCTTGTCCGCCTCGGTTCTCGTCCTGATGACGGTCCTGGCGATCAAGTTCCCCATCGTCCTCCGTGCGAGTGTCGAGTTGTTCATGGTTGCGGTTCCCATGACGGCCCTCGTCCTTACGACTCCCTTGCCTCTCGTTGGCTCCCTTGTCGGGCTATCTTCAGTCATTGGTTACTTACTACTCCGCGCTCAGGATCCGGTCGAAATTGTCTTCAATGCGAGTCAGGCGGTCATACACCTCACCCTGACGGCCGCGGCCTTTTCCGTTCTGAAGAACCAGGCATGGCTCGGACCGGACGTCGGGGGGGTCGGCCCACTCGGGGCCATCGTCGCGACGGGTCTCGTCCTGATCGCCTCCAACTACGCCCTCGTCTCGGGAGCGGCGGCCCTCCAGATGGGCGCGAACTTCTTCCGCGTCTGGCGGTCACATTTCACGCGCGATCTCATCACCGAGGTCACACAGATCGGCGTCGGGGT
>CADCWK010000145.1 GCA_902806375.1 uncultured Thermomicrobiales bacterium | reverse complement strand
GGCAGCCTTAGCGCTGGACCTGGGCGCACTCGAGTGCGTACACGCCGTCAGTCGGTCGCCTCGTTCCCCTGATCCTGCGCTTCGTCCTGCTGGAAAAGGGCATAGTTGACGGAGCCGGCAGCGGTGGCGCCGGTGGTGACGGTGGCGCTGGCAGTGGTGGTGGAGCTGGTGGTGACGGCGGAGTCGGCAGTGGCGCCGGCAGCGGCTCAGGAGCCAACAACGGGAGTGCCGGTTCGGGTACCGGCACCGGCACCGACTCTGGTACCGGCACTGACTCTGGTACCGGCACTGGCTCCAATACCGGCGCTGGGTCTGGCACGGGTTCCGCCACGGGTGGAGACGCTGGTTCGACCACGGGCGGTACCACCACGGGTCTGCCGGGTACCGGCACGGGCTCCTCGTCGGCCACGACTGGGACCGCGCCCATGGTGCTCCTGCTGATGATCGTGTCCCTGCTGGCCGCGATCGCGATCCAGTTCCGTCGCGGGACGAATCGTTGATCCCGTCGCCGGATGTCGGGCTCGCCCGATAACCGGAACCGGATCCGTCGGTCTGAACCGAGTCCAGCACAGCGGTCCGGGTGTCGTCATGACGCCCGGACCGCTCTTGTTCATGTCCCGCTCCAGGTCATCGATCGCCGGGGGCCGCGTCGTGGGTGGCGCGTCCGCGACGGGCCGATAGTGCCAGGCCGCGACGACGCTCCCCCGCTGGCTGGATCGGTCGACCGGGGACGTCCGTCTCCGACACCCGTACCACCCGGATACCGGGTCCGGCGCTCTCGCTCGCCACCGAACGACACCGTCCGTTCACTGGTCGCGCGGGGCCGGTGTCGTGTCTGGGTGGCGGGACGGGGATGGGGATGATGCGATCACGGTAGGGCTGGAATGTCTGATCAGTCGATTGACCGGGAGGATGCAGACCGGGATCTCGACGGTGAGCACGGCGATGAGGACCTGACCGATCTCCTCGGCGAGTTGCGGGTCCTCCTGCCCGGTGTCCAGACGCTGACCGCGTTCCTGATCATCCTGCCGTTCCAGGGCGAGTTCGCGGCGATCAGCCGGGCCGAAGAGTGGTCGTACCTGGCCATGTTCCTCTGCTCGATCAGCAGCCTCGTGCTGTTCACCGCCCTGGCGGCCTACCACCGGCTCGTCCGCCCGCTGCGGGACCGCGAGCGGTTCAAGCGCGACGCGGATGATCGTCGTCGGGCTGGTTCCGCTGTCGCTGTCGCTGTCGCTGACCCTGGCGACCCACCTGGTGATCACCCGGGTCGCCGGGACGCTCGCCGGTCTCGTCGTCAGCGCCGTGGTGGCCGCGCTGATCCTCGCGATTTGGTGAATGCTGCTACTCCGACCGGCGCCGGCGCAGGCCGACGTGATGCGGCGGGGCCAGGCGGCGCCACCAGCCGTTCTCGACGTCAGGGCCTACCGGCTGAGCCGGGCCCGCTCCCGGTCGAAGATCCGGCGCAGGATGGCGATGGTCGAGGCGTAGGTCGAGTCGAGGCCGTAGTAGTCCAGGCCGCGGGCGCCGAGGGTCTGGGCGCGGGTGTAGGGGGTGTCCGACGCGTAGTGGAGGATGCCGAGGTCCACCCCCCTGCTGCGCATCGCCATCTGCAGGTTGACCGCCTCGCCGGAGGGATAGCGCCGCGGGAACAGCTCCTCGCAGATCGCGCTGAGGTATGGCCCGGCCTCCATCTCCACGACGGTGTAGGCCTCGCGGTAGAAGAAGTCGAGGTAACCCTGGTTCTGCAGGTAGGTGCCCTTGACCGTGACCGCCTTCTGGTTGTCGAGCAGGTCGCCGAAGACGAGGTACGGGGCGAGGTTCCCGTACTCGAAGCAGTTGTCGAACCAGTAGGTGTTGTTGGAGTGCTCGTCGTAGACGACGTTGCTGATCATCACGTCGCCGATCCGGCCGTTCAGGGTCGCGGCCTTCCCAAGGACGTAGATGCCCTGGATGGCGTCGACGGCGATCCCGGTCTGGGTGAGCAGGTAGTAGGCGGCCAGCCCCAGCGGGTAGTTGATGTTGACGATGACGGCGTCGGACCCTTCGGCCCGCCCGTCGAAGCCGTCGGCGTTGCGTCCGTCCGCGTCGATGGCGCCGTCCCCGCCGCGGCCGTCGATCATCCGGTCGATCCCGCCGCGCAGCCGGGGGTCGAAGCAGTCCGGGTCCAGCTTCGCGAGGTCGATGATCTGGACGCCGACGTCGACGGCCCCGGTCGGGTCGATGGTATGGATACCGGCGGCCTGCTCCTCGGCGTTGCGCCGCTCCCGCTCCTCGGCCATGCCGGGGGCGGCGAAGTACGACCGGGCCGCGAAGTACAGCCAGTTCTCCCAGGGCGATCGGCTGTCGCCCCGCTCGATCCGCTCCAGTTCCGGGACGAGCTCGGCGTGGCCGGTCCGGCGGATGCTGGCGACGATGGCGTCCCGGCGGCGCTGGGCGGTCCCGCTCAGGACGTTGGCGATGCTGTGGGTGTTGCTGGAGACGAAGTAGAGTGGCCGGTCGGCCAGCCCGAGCTCCTGCAGCCGGGCGGCGATCGGTGCCCACCACTGCCGGGCCGAGCGGGCGTAGCCGTTGTGGGAGCCGCCGAGCAGCTGGATGCTGAACCGCTTGCGCTCCCGCGCCATCCGGGCGAGGTTGGGCCAGAGCCGGACGCCCCAGACCGTCCGGAGCCGGTTCCAGTCGCCGGGGGCCAGCAGCAGCCGCTCGCCGATCCGGGCGAAGTGCTCCTCGGACGGCGGCACGCCGATCCCCTCGGCCAGCGCATCGATCTCGGCCCGCAGCTCCCGGTCGGCGGCGAACAGGCGGTTGAACTTGTTCCACTCGATCTGCCAGGCGACGATCGTCGGGACGGCGTCGTCCAGGTCGGAGGCGGAGGCGATGTAGGCGGCCAGGGTCTCGTTGCCGTCGAACAGCCACCGCCGCCGCCGGCCGGGAGCCGACTGCATCTCCCAGCTGTCGAGCTGCCCGTAGCCGGCGCGGTGAAAGTCGTGCTGGGACTGGGCGAGGACGATCCGGCGGACATCGACGATGCAGGCCGGCAGTCGCTGGGTGGAGTACATGAAGGCGTTCATGTCCGGCGCGGTCTCGGTCGCGCCGGCGTGGAGCGAGGCGGCGGCCATGATGTGGGCCGGTTCCAGCGAGCTGACGCTGATCGCGCCGGAGCTCTGCAGCAGGGTGCTGTAGGTCCGGACGTAGAGGTCGACCTCGCGCTTGGCCGGCCCGGTGATGGGCGTCTCCAGCGAGCGACCCTCCGGTTCGCCGAGGGCGCCGCCGTGGCCACCATTGGCCGTCGCGCCGATCTGGGCGGCGAGTGACGGGGCGCCGGCGCCAGTGCCGGGCGGTGGGGCGGCCGCGACCCCGGCCGCGGGCAGGTTGGCCTCGTCCTCGGTCGTCACGCCGCGACCGCTCATGGCGCCGCCGGGCGCGAACCGTCCCGGAGTGCCTGACCGGTTCCGGTCGATGCCACGCTGGCCGCCGTTGCCCGCACCCGTCTCGCTGCCCATGCTCGATCCCCTCGCCCGGTCACCGCCCGGCCGGTCCGGGGGGAGTGCGGTGTTCCGGGAAGTATAGCGACGGGCGGAACGGCGATCGTTGACGGGACATGATGATGACCCGCCACCCGCGCACGTCGCGATGGCCTTCGACGGGCGGACGGACCTCACCGCCCCATGACTGTAGTGGAACGGTCGTGTCGATTTGACGGCCGCCCGTTCGTCGTTGGGATAATGCGGCCAGACCGGGCCGCACGTGACCCTCGATCCAGGAGACACATCCCATGCGCTACATGCTCTTCGTCTGCTCTGACCCCGACCGCACCGCCGAGCTGGAGCGGACCCCGTTGTCCGACCAGGACATGGCCGACCAGACGGAGAGCTGGGTCGAGGAGATGGACCGCCGCGGCATCCGGAAGCATGGCGACATCCTGCGCCCACCGGCCGACGCGACGACCGTCCGGGTCCGCAACGGTGAGACGCTGCTGACCGACGGGCCCTTCGCCGAGACCCGCGAACAGATCGCCGGCTACGACCTGATCGAGTGCGCCGACCTGGACGAGGCCATCGCCGTCGCCGCCAAACACCCGATGGCGACGATGGGGCTGATCGAGGTCCGTCCCTTCCTCGACGAATGACCAGCCCGATCGAGGACCTCGTCGCCCGCGTGTTCCGCGAGGAGTGGGGCCGCGTCGTCGCGACGCTGATCCGCCGGACTGGCGACTGGGACCTGGCCGAGGAGTGCACCCAGGAGGCCTTCGCTGAGGCGATTCAGCGCTGGCCGCGGGACGGCGTCCCGGATCGCCCCGGCGCCTGGCTCACGACGGTCGCGGGCAACCGTGCGCTGGATCGCCTCAGGCGCCGGGCCCGCGAGGCCGACCGGTTCCGGGAGGTGGCGCTGATGGCCGAACGAGACGCCGCCGGTCCGGACGATGACGGGACGCCGGACGACGACAGTGGGGTGACCGACGACCGGCTGCGGTTGATCTTCACCTGCTGTCACCCGGCGCTGGCCCTGGAGGCCCAGGTCGCGCTGACGCTGCGGACCCTCGCCGGGCTGACGACGGCCGAGATTGCCCGGGCGTTCCTCGTGCCGGAGCCGACGATGGCCCAGCGGCTGGTCCGGGCCAAACGCAAGATCCGGCACGCCGGCATCCCCTACCGCGTCCCGCCGGCGCACCTGCTCCCCGAGCGGACGACCGCGGTGATGGCGGTCCTCTACCTGCTGTTCAACGAGGGGTTCGCGGCGACCGCCGGGAGCGAGCTGACCCGGATCGACCTGTCCGCCGAGGCGATCCGGCTGGCCCGGACGCTGGCGGGACTGATGCCCGATGAGGCGGAGGTGGCCGGCCTGCTGTCGCTGATGCTGCTCCACGACGCCCGCCGGCCGGCCCGGACGGACGCCGCCGGGGACCTCGTCACCCTGGAGGATCAGGACCGGTCCCGCTGGGACGCCGGGCAGATCCGGGAGGGTACCCGGCTGCTGGAGGCCGTGCTGCGCTGGCGGCGACCCGGCCCGTACCAGGTCCAGGCCGCCATCGCCGCCTGCCACGCGGCGGCCACCGCCGCGGCTGACACCGACTGGCCGCAGATCGCCGCGCTCTACGGCGAGTTGCTCCGGTTCGTGCCGACCCCGATCGTGCGACTGAACCGCGCTGTCGCCGTGGCGATGGCCGATGGTCCGGCCGCCGGCCTGGCGCTCGTCGGCGATCTGGAGGCGTCCGGTGAACTGGCCGGCTACTACCTGCTCCCGGCAACGAGGGCCGACCTGCTCCGGCGGCTGGGTCGACCCGGAGAGGCGGCCGCCAGTTACCGCGCGGCTCGCGATCTCGCCCCGACCGACGTCGAGCGCCGGTACCTGTCGGGCAGGCTGGCCGACGCCGAGACGAGGCTGCGTCCCATCGCTGACCGCGCGCCGCTCCCATCGTGACCAGAGGGTCACGGCCACGCTCCGACCGCCGATAGCCACTATTGACGACCGTTATAGACTGAGAAAACACCACAATCGTCGCATCGACGGCACTCCCGGCGTGACCGGTCTGCCTGTCGCCGTGCACCCCTGCAGCGATCGACGCGTCCCGTCGGGCGATGCCTGGGCGACAGCGTCGACGCCAGGATCCGTGAGAGACCTGTCGACGTCACGATGTGTCACCCGCGCTACGGAACCGGGTGGTCACGCTCGTCGTCTTTCCCTCAGGAGCTGCCCTGCCCGGCGGCCGGTGGGGGCTGTTTCGGCCCGGCCCAATTGGTATGGGGTTCCAGCGCGCCGCGATCGGTGACGGGGCCAGTCGCTATATGGTCGGATCGATGGAGTTGGTTCGATGGTCATCTGTGTCCAGGTTGCCAGCCTCCGGCGTTCGCGGACCAGCGTGGGACCGGCCAGCCCCGTGTCGGACCGGGCGACCGGTCCCGCGCACTGGCTCGGCGCCGCGCTGGCCCTCGCGGTCATGTTCGCGGTCCTGCTGATCGGCGTCCTGGTCCAGCCGGTCAGCTCGCTCGAGATCCAGGTGATGCAGGCGCTGCAGCGCCCGGATGACCCGTCCCTCTACCCGGTCTTCGACACGGTCAAATCGCTGACCGGGTCCGAGGGGGCCATCCTCGCGTGGGTCGTCACCGGGCTCGTCTTCCTGTCCCGGCGGTGGTGGGCGCCAGCGGTCGCGGTCGGCCTGATCCCGATCGGTGGGGTCATCAACGAAGGCATCAGCATCTTCCTCGTCGAGCGCAGCCGGCCGCACCTCGACGTGCTGTTCCGGACCAGCCTGAACTTCGAGGAGCGGTCCTTCCCGAGTGGCCACGTCACCGGGGCCGTCCTGCTCTACGGGCTGATCTTCGTCGTCGCCCGTCGGATCGACAGCACCGCGCTCCGGCGGGTCACCCGGTCGCTCTGCGTCGCCATCGTCCTCGTGACGGGCTACCAGCGGGTGTGGGGCGGCGCCCACTGGCCGACGGATGTGCTGGCCGCCTACGCCCTCGGCGGTCTGCTCCTGATCGGGGTCATCGCGGTCTACAAGTGGCTCGATCCGCACCTAGCCGGCCTG
>CADCWK010000144.1 GCA_902806375.1 uncultured Thermomicrobiales bacterium | reverse complement strand
AGCCGACTGACCGCTGCCTCTCGCTCGACGGCCCGGCCGATGGACGCCAGTGGTTCGCCGGCCCTGGCCGCATCGACGGCCTGGACCAGGGCGCGTTCCGTCCCGGACAGCAGACGACCCACGTCCGCGGAGACCTCCCCGACTGGGTACGTCCAGGCTGCGTCGCCATGGAACCCGTCTAGGACGACCCCGACATCGATCGAGATGACGTCCCCCGGAGCGAGGCGCCGGTCGCCCGGGATGCCATGGATGATCACCTCATTCACCGACGTGCAGATGTGCTTCGGGAACCCGTGGTGACCGAGGAACGACGAGGTCGCCCCGGCCGCGGCGATCGCCCTGGCCGCGACCGCGTCGAGCTCGTCAGTCGAGACGCCCTCGACTAGCAGTGGGATGAGCTGGCGGTGGACCGCGACGACCACCTGGCCGGCAGCTTCCATCGCCTCGATCTCTCCCGCCGTTTTGGCCCGGAGTACCCCTCGCCCGGGACCGACGGGTCGGACCGACCCGCGACGGGGCAGCGACCGGCGGCCCGACGGCCGACGACTCATCGTCCGGCCCCCGCGCCACGAGTGGCGTCGTCGCCGAGCCGTCCGCGCAGCTGGCGAACCAAATCGTGGTGGACCACGTCGACCGCCCGCGACCCGTCGACCGTCACGACGAGTCCCCTCCCCCGGTACTCCTCCAGGAGTGGCTCCGTCTCGGCGTGGTACTGCTCGAGACGACGGCGAATGCCCTCGGACGAATCGTCGGTCCGGCCACGGGCCATGAGCCGCTCGACCAGTTGCTCCTCGGGCGCCGAGATCTCGATGACCGCGTCGATCCGCTCGCCACGGGCAGCCAGGAGGGTGTCCAGCGATGCGGCCTGCGGGGCGGTCCGCGGGAAGCCGTCGAACAGGGCACCGACGGCCGGTTCGGCGTCCACCGGGATAATGCCGCTCCCGGACCGGGCGATCCCGGCCGTGATGGCGTCGAGCCGCTCCGCCACCAGGTCATTGGTCAGCTCGTCGGTGATGAGGTCGCCTCGGTCATAGATGACCTGGATCGCCTGACCGAGTGGGCTGCCCGACGCGATCGCGGCCCGGAACAGTTCCCCGGTCGAGAGATGATGCAGCCGGAGGGCCGGTGCGAGAAGGGCCGCCTGTGTTCCCTTGCCGGACCCCTGCGGACCCATGACGATCAGATGCAACGGTCAAACCCTCGTCTGCGTCGGTAGCCGTCCCGCCCCTGGAGTCACGCAGGACACGGAACCGCCCAGTTCCGGGAGGATGTCCCGGACTGGGCGGCCTGGCTATCGGATGAAGCCTTCGTAATTGCGCATCATGAGCTGCGCTTCGAGTTGGCGCATGGTGTCGACCGCCACGCCGACGACGATGAGCAGGGACGTCGATCCGAGCTGGAGTTCGTTCACCCCGGTGATCTGCGCCGCGATGAACGGCAGGACCGCGACGATACCCAGGAACACCGCGCCGACCAGCGTGATCCGGTTGAGGACCGTCCGGAGGTAGGTCGACGTATTCTTGCCCGGTCGGATCCCGGGGATGAAGGCACCCTGGCGCTGGAGGTCCTGCGGGATCTTCTGCTGCTCGAAGACGACGAGGGTGTAGAAGTAGGTGAAGGCGACCACCATCAGGAAGTAGATGACGTTGTACTGGAAGGACAGCGGGTCGAAGAACCGCTGTACCCAGCCCGCGAGGCTAACGACCCAGTCCTGGCTGGAGCTCTGCAGGAACGTCGCGATCATCCCGGGAAAGACCATGATGCTGACCGCGAAGATCAGCGGGATCATGCCGGCCGAGTTGACCTTGAGCGGGATGAAGGTCGTGTTCCCACCGTAGACGCGCCCGGACCGGATGCGCTTGGCGTGGTGGACGGGGATCCGCCGTTGCCCCTCGTTGATCAGGATGATACCGACGATCGTCGCGAGGCCGATCAGCAGGAACAGGATCGTCCCGATGACGTTCTGCTGTGTCGAGTTCCCGGTCAGCAGACCGCCGACGGTCCCGGGCAGGGACGCCACGATGCCGCCGAAGATAATGATCGAGATGCCGTTGCCAATCCCGTTCTCGGTGATCAGCTCACCGATGAAGACCAGCAGCATCGTCCCGGCGGTCAGGGACAGCAGGATCGCGACGGTCGGCAGCCAGGTCGCGCCATCGAAGAGGCCGAAGCCCTCGATCAGCGGCGTGCCGGCGGCCGAGGACTGGTTGGAGAACAGCAGCGCCTGCCCGTAGGCCTGGAGCAGTGCCAGCGGCACCGTCAGGTAGTGGGTGTAGCGGTTGAGCTGATTCCGCCCCTGCTGCCCCTCGTTCGATAGCTCGTTGAGCCGGGGGATGATCGGGGTCATCAGCTGCATGATGATCGACGCCGTGATGTACGGGTACACCCCCAGCGCCGCGATCGAGAAGTTCGTCAGCCCACTGCCCGAGAACAGGTTCAGCACCTGCAGGATCTGGCTCTGCTCGACGAAGTCCCGCAGCGCGTCGCGGTCCACGCCCGGCACCGGGATGCTGGCGATGAACCGGAAGACGATCAGCATACCGACGGTGAACAGGACCTTCTGGCGAAGATCCGGGATCCGCATGGCGTTGGCAACGGCAGTAAGCATCGGCGCGAGCTCCTCGCAGTCGACCGGTCAGACCGTCGAGCGGGGTGGAAACGGGACTGACCCGGCCCGATCGGGCCGGGTCAGTCCATGGTGACAGGTTACTCGGCGTCAGCGACCGTGGTCTCGTCGTTCACCGGCCGGCGGACGATGCCCACCGTCGGCGAGACGGCGGAGACCGCCATCGAGCGCTCGGCCATCGCGTCGGCGCGGCTGAGGCCGGTGGTCTTGCCGACGTTGGCCCGCTTGAGCTCGCGGTTCAACGACAGCCGGCGGGACTGCGGCCGGGCGGACACCCACCGGTCGTTCCGGTCGAGCAACTCGACCGTCCCACCGGCGGCGGAGACCGCGTCACGGGCAGCGCCGGAGATCGCGTGGACGTGGAGCGTCATCCCCTGCCCGACCTGGCCGTCCCCGAGGACCTTGACCGGGAACTCCAGCCCCCGGATCAGACCGGTGTCGAGCAGCGACTGGGGGGTGACCGGGCCATCGACGCGCTCGAGGTCGCGGAGGTTCACGATCTCCCAGCGCGTCTTGTAGATGTTGGTGAAGCCTCGCTTGTACGGCAGCTTCTGCTGGAGTGGCAGCTGTCCACCCTCGAAGCCGGCGCGGATGCCCGGGCCCGAGCGGGACTTCTGGCCCTTCTGTCCGCGACCAGCCGTCTTGACGGTGCCCGAACCGTGGCCCCGGCCGACGCGCTTGCGGTTGCGATTCGAGCCATCGTTCGGGCGCAAATCGTCGAGTGAAAATGGCATGTTCATGTTCCCCTTGCGAGCCGGCAGCCGGACTGTTTCGGCTCGCGTCCGGTCGGATCTAGTCCGCCGGAACCTCTTCGACGCGCAGCAGGTGGCTGATCTTGTTGACCATCCCGCGGACTGACGTCACGTCAGGGCGGATGACCGTATGGTGGAGCCGGCGGAGGCCGAGCGCCTCGACGATCAGCGCCTGGTTGCCCGGACGACCGATCGTGCTACGGATCAGGGTGATGCGAAGCTGACCGTGTGCGACTTCAGACATTGTAGGTTACTCCTGTGGCGGGCCGGCCGGACGACGGCCCCCGCCAGCACCACCGGGACCGCCCGGACCACCGGGACCGCGACCCGGTCCACCACCACGACCGCCGCCACCAGGGCCACCGGGGCCACGACCGCCACCGGGACCGCCGGGACCACGACCGGGGCCACCGAACCCACCGCCGCGACCACCGGGGCCGCCACCGCGGCCACCGCCGCCCGGCCCACCGGGGCCAGCGCCACGACCACCACCCGGAGCGTTGCGGCGATCGCCGCCGCCCTGACCGCCGCCGGAACCGTCGCGGCCTCCGGGGGCGCCACCGCGGCCACCCTGACCGCCACCCTGCGACCGGTCACGGCCAGCAGCGCGCGACGCCGCGGCCAGCACGTCGGCCGAGGTGGCCGGGCGGGCGCGGCGCAGACGCCGGGTCAGACCACGACGGGCCATGACCTCTTCTTCCGATTCCAGCTGCGCGAGCGCCTTGAGGGTCGCCCGCACGACGTTGATCGGGTTGTTGCTGCCCAGCGAGCGGCTCAGCACGTCTCGGATGCCAGCGGCCTCCAGGACGGCCCGGACGCTACCGCCGGCGATGACCCCGGTACCCGGAGCGGCCGGCTTGAGCAGGACGCGCGAGGCCCCGAAGGTCTCCTCGACGTCGTGGGGGATGGTCGCGCCCTCGAGCGAGACCTTGATCAGGTTCTTCTTCGCCGAATCCACACCCTTGCGGATGGAATCGGGAACCTCGCCGGCCTTGCCCATCCCGGCCCCGACGCGGCCCTTGCCATCGCCGACCACGATCATCGCGCCGAAGGCGAAGGTGCGTCCGCCCTTGCCCACCTTGGAGACGCGGTTGATCTGGACGACGCGCTCCTCGAACTCATTCGCGGTCTGGTCATCGTCCCGACGGCGGGGGCCGTCGCGACGTGGTCCGTCGTTGCGGTTACGATCCACTCGAATACCCTCATCCTGTTGGCCCGGCGCGGTAGGAACCTGCCTGAACCCTGTCTTTGCTAGAAGTTCAGGCCGCTCTCGCGGGCACCGTCGGCAACGGCCTTGACGCGGCCGTGGTAGAGGAAGCCACCGCGGTCGAAGACGACGGCGCTGTAGCCGGCCGCCTTCGTGCGCTCGGCGATGACCTGGCCGACGGCCCGGGCGCGGGCGGACTTGGTCGCGCCCTCACCGGCGATCGCCTTGACATCAGCCTCGAGATCGCTGGCCGAGGCGAGCGTGTGCCCGGCCGTGTCGTCGATCACCTGCGCGTAGATGTGCGCCGACGACCGGAAGACATTGAGACGGGGACGATTCGGCGTACCGTTGACCTTCGCGCGGACGCGCACGTGCCGGCGCTTCCGTGGGCTCAGCGCCCGTCTCCACTTCAAACGTGCCATGTGATTGATCTCCCCGGTGCATGTCCAGGTCCATGGGCTTCCGCCGGCGAACCGGCTGCCGATGCTCTGGACATCAGACCGAATGTGGTATCAGGCAGCCTCTGGGCCACCCCCACGCGATAGACGGGAACCGCGCCCGGACGACGAGCGTCTGGGCGCGATCATCCCTACTTACCCTTACCTGTCTTGCCGGCCTTGCGACGAACGACTTCGCCCTCGTACCGGATGCCCTTGCCCTTGTATGGCTCGGGCGGACGAACCCGGCGGATCTGCGCCGCCTGCTCGCCGACCATCTGCTTGTCGATCCCCGAGACCAGGACGCGGGTCGGCGTCTCGGTCGCGAAGGTGATTCCCTCGGGTGGCTCCATCCGGACGGGATGGGAGTAGCCGACCGTGAGGACCAGGGTCTTGCCGTCCATGGCGGACCGGTAACCGACCCCCTGGATGGCGAGTGCCTTGGTGTAGCCGTCCGTGACGCCCGTCACCATGTTGGCGAGCAGCGTCCGGGTCAGGCCATGGATGGCCCGGTGCTCACGGCCGTCCGACGGGCGAACGACGGTTAGCGTGCCATTCTCGCGAGCGAGGGTCATCTCAGGGTTGTACTGGCCGCTGAGCTGACCCTTCGGGCCCTTGACCGTGACCGCGTTATCGGCCTCGATCGTGATCGTGACGCTGGAAGGGACCTCGATGGGTCGCTTGCCGATCCGTGACATAGACGTTGCTCCCTGGCTTAAGGACGATGGACTGTCCGTCCATCCATCGGTCAGCCGCGTGTGGCCGGGCTGAGTCCCGGCCGCCTCACACCTAGAAGACGGTGCAGATGACTTCGCCACCGATGCCGCGCCGCCGGGCTTCGTAGCCAGTCATGACGCCCTGCGTCGTGCTGACCACCGCGATGCCCAGACCGCTACGGACCCGCGGTAGCGCGTCCTTGCCGGAATAGACCCGCAGACCCGGCTTGCTGACCCGCTTGATCTCGCGGATGGCGTGCTTCTTGTCCGTCCCGTAGCGGAGGTCGATCACCAGCTTGTTCTGGGGAGCCTGCTCCTCCACACGGTAGCCGGCGATGAAGCCCTCCTGCTCAAGGAGCTTGGCGATGGCCACCAGGACCTTGGTGGACGGCATCGTGGTTTCGTTCTTCCGCGCCATACCGGCGTTTCGGATGCGCGTCAGCATGTCGCTGATCGGGTCGTTGATACTCACTGGACAGGTCTCCACAGCGAACGGCCAGAGCTGAGCCGGATGACGTCCGGACGCATCGACCGATTCCGTCTAGAAACTGGACTTCGTGACGCCGGGAAGGCGTCCATAGCTTGCCTGCTCGCGGAAGCAGATCCGGCAAAGGCCGAACTTGCGCATGTAGGCCCGCGGGCGACCGCAGACCTTGCACCGGTTGACGTGTCGGACGGCGAACTTGGCGGGCCGCTCCGACTTCACGATCAGGGACTTCTTAGCCATGATGTTTCACTCCTGGTAGACGCCCGGGGCCGGCGGCCTAGCGCTGGTTGCGCGCGAACGGCATGCCGATGAGCGTCAACAGGCGCCGCCCCTCTTCGTCGTTCTTCGCGGTCGTC
>CADCWK010000143.1 GCA_902806375.1 uncultured Thermomicrobiales bacterium | reverse complement strand
CGCTGCTCCGATCGAGTGCCGCAGCGGGTGCGGATGCCGTCCTGGTTGGCAGCGGGTCGGTGGACCCCTACAACGCCAAGGTCGTGCGGTCCGCGATGGGCGCTCATTTCCGGATCCCGATCCTGGCGGCGGACACGGTACCGATGGAACGACTCCAGGCGCTGCCCATCCGCGCCATCGCGGAGGCGGACGCCGAACGGACGTATGACGGCGTCGACTGGCGCCAGCCGTCGATCCTCATCGTCGGCTCGGAGGCCGTCGGACCGGGTGAGACGGGGCGTGCCCTGGCCAACCTGGCGATCGCGATCCCCATGACCAGTGGCGTGGAATCACTCAACGCGGGGGTCGCCGGGTCGATCGTCCTGTTCGAGATCGCGCGCCAGCGACGCATTGGCAGCCCACGTGCGCTGAAATAGTGCGCGGGCGGGCGGAATTGGCTAAGCTACGCGCCGTCACCACGGGCCAGCCCGACCGATACGGACCACGAGACTGGCCAACATGATCGACGATCGTCCCGTCATGCGGCCCGTGGCGGAGATCTGTAGCGGTCGTCCGGGGCCCACGGGTCCACTATTCGTCAGGAGAGGCTATGCGCAAGCAGGATCTCGTCAAGAGCGTCGCCGAACAAGTGAACCTTTCGGAGGCGCAGACCAGTGCCGTGGTCTCCGCGATCTTCAGCACCATCGAACAGGCGTTGACGGATGACGCGGCGAAGGACGACAAGGACCGGGCAGGCGTCGCAATCAGCGGGTTCGGCTCGTTCAAGGTCGTCCACCGACCCGCCCGTGAGGGACGCAACCCACAGTCCGGGGCACCAATGACGATCTCCGCCCGCAACAGCCCGACGTTCACGCCCGGCACCCAGCTCAAGCGCTCGGTCAATGGCGGCTCGGACGACGACTAGCCGCGGCGACATCCGTCCCACCGATCCCATGGTAGACGACCGCCCCCACCTGGCAGGCCAGGCGGGGGCGGTCGTCTGTATCCGGTCAGTCCACGGTTACTGCGCTGTGCCGGTCACGACCGCCCGGCGACGCTCGGCGATACCGGCGAAGCGGTCGATCGTCCCACCCGAGGCGAACTGGTGGGCGACGCGGATGGCGGATGCGATAGCCCGCTCGTCGGACCGTCCGTGGGCGACGATCGCCGGGCCGTTGATCCCGAGCAAGGGAGCACCACCCGACTCACGGTAGTCGAAGCGTTTGCGCAGTGCGTCGAAGGCTGGCCGCAGCATCAGGGCCGCGACCTTCCGCGGGAACGTCCGAGTGACTTCCTCCCGGAGGGCCCGGGTCACCAGCGAGGCGACGCCCTCGGCGACCTTGAGCGTGATATTCCCGGTGAACCCGTCCGTGACGACGACGTCGACCACGCCCTGGGTGATGTCGTTGCCTTCGATGTTGCCGGAGAAGGTGATCCCGTCGAGGTCGACGAGCAGCGGGTGCACCTCGTTGACGAGCTGGTTGCCCTTGCCGGCCTCCGTGCCGTTGCTGAGGAGGCCGACGGTCGGCTCGGCGATCCCAAGGACGTCATGGGCGTAGATCGAGCCCATCAGCGCGAAATCGACGAGGTGGGTCGCGCGTGGGTCGGTGACGGCCCCAAGGTCGAGGACCAGCACGCGGCCGGTCAGCGTCGGCAGCACGGTCGCGAGGGCAGGGCGCTCGATGCCGGGAACGCGCCCCAGGATCATGAGGGCGGTAGCCATGACCGCACCGCTGTGGCCTGCCGAGACCATCGCCTCCGCCTCGCCGTCCTTCACCATCCGGAGGGCGACGGCCATGCTCGACTTCGGCTTGCGCCGCGCCGCCGAGACGGCATGGTCGGTCATCTCCACGACGTCGGGAGCGTCGACGACCGCCAGGTCGATGCCGTCGTGCCGGTGCTTCGCCAGCTCCGCGCGGACGATCGCCTCCTGCCCGACGAGCGCCAGCCCGATCCCGAGCGAGCGGGCCGCCTCAAGAGCGCCAGGAACGATCACGTGGGGACCGTGGTCGCCACCCATCACATCGACGGCTATCCGCACCTTGGCCTCCTGCAGACGCGAGACGCCGCCCGGAGACCCGGCCGGCGTCAGCCCGTTTATCACCGTCTCGCGAGCCGATCAGACGTCCAGGTTGACGACGTCGCGCGCGTGGCTCTGGATGAACTTCTTCCGCGGCGGGACCGCGCTGCCCATGAGCATATCAAACGTCTCGTTGGCCTGGATCGAGTCCTCGATCGTGACCATCATCAGGGTCCGGTTCTCCGGGTCCATCGTCGTGGTCCAGAGCTGCTCGGCGTTCATCTCGCCCAGCCCCTTGTACCGCTGGACCTCGACCTTGCCGCCGAGTTCGGCCATCGCCGCCTCGCGCTGCTCCTCGTTGTAGACCCACCGGTGCTCCTTGCCGCTGGCGACGCGGTAGAGCGGCGGCTGCGCGATGTAGATCCGGCCCTCACGGATCAACTGCTCCATGTGGCGATAGAAGAACGTCAGGAGCAGCGTCCGGATGTGGGCGCCGTCCACGTCCGCGTCCGTCATGATGATGATGCGGTGATAGCGCAACCGGGCGGCGTCGAACTGCTCGCCGACCGAGGTGCCCATCGCCGTGATGAGCGTCCGGATCTCGTTGCTCTGGAGCATCTTGTCCAGCCGGGCCCGCTCGACGTTCAGGATCTTGCCCCGGAGCGGCAGGATGGCCTGGAAGCGCCGGTCACGGCCCTGCTTGGCCGTGCCACCGGCCGAGTCGCCCTCGACGATGTAGAGCTCGCTGCGAGCAGGGTCGCGTTCGGAGCAGTCGGCCAGCTTGCCGGGGAGGCTGAAGCTCTCGAGGCCACCCTTGCGCTGGACGAGCTCGCGTGCCTTCCGGGCCGCCTCGCGTGCACGGGCGGCGGTGAGGCACTTCTCGATCACCCGCTTGGCGACCTGCGGGTTCTCCTCGAGGTAGGCGCCGAGGGACTCGTTGACCACGCTCTGGACGGCGCCGGCCATCTCGGCGTTGCCGAGCTTGCCCTTGGTCTGGCCCTCGAACTGGGGCTCGGACAGCTTCACCGACACGATCGCCGTCAGACCCTCCCGGACATCCTCACCGGTCAGGCTCTCCTCGCCCTTCAGGAAGCCATTCCGGCGGGCGTAGTCGTTGATCGTCCGGGTCAGCCCGGAGCGGAAGCCGGAGAGGTGTGTACCCCCGTCGGCGGTGTTGATGTTGTTGGCGAAGGAGTGGACCGACTCGCCATAGCTGTCGTTGTACTGGAGCGCCACCTCCACGGCCCAGTCATCGGTCTCCCGGATGGCGTAGAACGGGCGCTCGTTGACGACGGCGCGGTTGCGATTCAGGTGGCGGACGAAGGAGACGATGCCGCCCTCGAAGTAGAACGTCGCCTCGCGGTCCTCCCGCTCGTCGATCAGCGTGATGCTGAGCCCCTTGGTCAGATAGGCCGTCTCCCGGAACCACTGCTCCAGGGAGTCGGTGTTGTAGTCGTGGCCCGCCGTGAAGATCTTGGTATCGGCGAAGAACCACGTCGTCGTGCCATGGTCCGCCTCGTCGCCGGTCCCGATGATCTGGACCTTCGAGGTCGGCTTGCCCCGCTTGTACTCCTGCTGGTAGATCGAGCCGGTCGTGTCGCCCTGGCGGATGACCTGGACCCGGCACCACTCGGACAGCGCGTTGACGACCGAGGCGCCGACGCCATGGAGACCGCCGGAGACCTTGTAGCCGCCACCGCCGAACTTCCCGCCGGCATGGAGGACGGTCATGATGACCTCCAGGGCGGACTTCTTCTGCTTGGTGTGGATGTCGACCGGGATCCCGCGACCGTTGTCCCGGACGGTGATCACGTTGTCCTTGCCGATCCGGACGGTGATCTTGTCGCAGTGCTTGGCGAGGGCCTCATCGACGGAGTTGTCGACGATCTCGCGGACCAGGTGGTGGAGACCACGCTGGTCGGTGCTGCCGATGTACATACCCGGTCGCCGACGGACGGCTTCCAGCCCCTCGAGGACCTGAATATTCTCTGCGCTATAGGAGGCATCGTTTGCGGACGTGGTCGAAGTAGCTGCCATCAATGCGATCCTGTCGCGACGCGCCGGAGCGCGAGAAGGGGTGACCGTCACCGACCCGGGAGTCGGGTCAGGTGCGGGCAGTGGGTCCGGATCCTGGCGGGCGTAAAGTCTGCGGGGGACCATAGCCGTCACCCCCAGCCAAGCTCGGCGATCCGGTCCTCGTCCAGCCCGAAGTGGTGGGCCAGCTCATGGACGACCGTGACCTGCACCTGGTGGGCGAGTTCGGCCTGGTTGCGGGTGGCGCGTTCGAGCGGGAGGCGGAAGAGCGTGATCTTGTCGGGCAGGCGAAACCCGTCCGAACCGTGCCGCTCGATGAGGGGAACTCCCTCGTAGAGGCCAAGGAGCTGGGAGTCGTCCGCGGGGGACATGGACGAGGACCGCTGCCCAAGCTGATCGTCATTCGGCTCGTCTTCGATCACGATCTGCACGTTGTCGAGCATGGCGTGAATGGCGGGCGGCAGCTGGTCAAGGGCTCGCACGGCGAGCCGTTCGAACAGGCGACGACGCCCACTGGTGACCCGGCGTCGTACCTGATCGGACACCCCTGATTCTACCATTTTCTGCCCTCTTTTCCCATGCCCGCTGGGCCCGATTTGCCGATTGCGACGCGGTTTTCTGGCACTGAGCGGTTGCTCGTCTCGCCCTGGCCTGGGGACCGGCGGGCCACCTAACGTTCACCCGCCGCGACCAGGATCTCCCGGGCGACCTCGATGGACCCGGTCCCGCCGTTCTCGAGGACGACGGCGATGGCGTGACGCGGGGCAGGATCGGCGAACGTCCCGGCGAAGCCGATGAACCAGGCGTGTGGCTCCTCGGCGGCGACTTCGGCCGTGCCGGTCTTGCCTCCGACCGCGAGCCCGTCGACGTAGGCACCAGACGCGACGCCGATCTCGACCGCATGGCGCATCATGTCGGCGACCGTCGCAGCCGAATCCTCGCTCATCGCGGTCCGCCACTCCTCAGGGGCCGTCTCGCGGAGTACCTGCCCGTCCGGCGCGACGACCCGGTCCAGGATCTGCGGACGCATGAGGCGGCCACCGTTGGCGACGCCGGCGGCGACCAGCACCATGTGCAGCGGAGTCACGAGCAACTGCCCCTGGCCAAAGGCCGTCTCGGCCAGGGCCGGCGGGGAGTCGAGGAAGCCGTCCTGCCCTTCGAGTTGGCTCTGGGCGACGGCCGTCGGGAAGGGGATCTCGGCGCCGAAACCGAAGTCATCCGCGTAGTCGCGCAGCGTATCGGCGCCGACGTCGAGACCCACCTGGGCATAGACGACATTGAGTGACCACGCGAGGCTGTCCTCCAGCGACCAGTTGATGATCGAGTCGTCCGGCCGGTTGTTCTCGACGATCTGGCGACCGGCGATCTCCAGCACGCCGTCGTCGAGGTACATCGACTGCGGCTCAGCGAGGCCCTGGTCGATCGCCGCACTGGCCGTGACGACCTTGAAGATCGAGCCCGGCGTGTAGAGTCCGAGGGTGCTCCGGACGACGAGCGGGTTGTCCGCCCGCTCGATCAGTTCGGCCCAGTACGCGGCACTCGCGTCCGTCTGGTCGTAGTTCGCCGCGAAGATCGCCGCCGGGTCCGGTGCGGGGTTGCTGACCATCGCGAGGACACGGCCCGTCGCGAGTTCGACCAGCACCACCGCCCCGGGCCGGCCGGCCATCGCGTCGGACGCGACCCGCTGGAGCGTGAAGTCAATCGTCAGGACGACGTCATTGCCTGCCCGGGTCCGATGCAGGACGTCGTCCCGGAGTTCGAGCAGCGGGTTGTCCGTCTCCTCGCCGGTCAGTTCGGCGTCGAACGCCTGCTCGATCCCAGCGACGCCGAACTGGAGCGGCGAGTAATACCCCAGCACGCTGGCCGCGGCCGGTTGCGGGTAGGTACGACCCCACCCCTCATCGATGGCCTCGGTCCCGGCCAGCAGTTCGCCGTCGGCTGACCGGATCTGCCCGCGGCGGATGTCCAGGCCCAGATTGACCCGGCGCGGGTTGGAGATCGGTTCGCCCTCCGGGCTGACCGCGACGCGCTCGGCGTTTGCCTCGCCGCGGACGACCTGCAGGCGGAGCAACTGGACGCTGAGGGCGACGAAGCTGGCCGTGATCGTCGCGGCGGTCCGGATGACGGTCCGACGCTCGGCCGGGACCGTCGCGGGGATCGGCACCCAGAGGGCGACCAGCAGGAGGACCCACGCCAGCCCCAGGACAGCCAGCCAGCGGGCGTCGGTGAGATCCGACCCGAAGACCAGCGCCCCGGAGATCAGGCCGGCCGACAGGAGCAGGGCGAACAGCCGGATGGATCGTGGCATGGGCGTCCTTGGCCTCGTGGCGAGATCGGTCGGCCCTTAGGTCCGCGGGCGGCGGTTCGACCGGTTCGAGATATTAAGCAGCAGCCCGACGAGGACGAAGTTCGTCAGCAGGGAGCTGCCGCCATACGAGACGAATGGGAGCGTAATCCCGGTCAGCGGGATCAGCCGGACGACCCCGCCCAGGATGATCAGCGTCTGGACGCCGATCGTCGCGCCGATGCCGATGGCGACCAGGCGGTCGAAGGTGTC
>CADCWK010000142.1 GCA_902806375.1 uncultured Thermomicrobiales bacterium | reverse complement strand
ACCTGGGCGGCGCTACCGACCCGGGAGACCGAGATGCCGGGGTTGATGGCCGGGCGGATGCCGGCGAAGAACAGGTCGGTCTCGAGGAAGATCTGCCCGTCGGTGATCGAGATCACGTTGGTCGGGATGTAGGTGGTGACGTCACCGGCCTGCGTCTCGATCAGCGGCAGGGAGGTCAGCGAGCCGCCGCCGTTGGCCTCGGAAAGGCGGGCCGAGCGCTCCAGGAGGCGGGAGTGCAGGTAGAAGACGTCGCCGGGATACGCCTCGCGGCCCGGCGGGCGCCGGTTGAGCAGGGACACCTCGCGGTAGGCGGCGGCGTGCTTGGAGAGGTCGTCGTAGACGATCAGGGCATCGCGCCCGTCCTCCATGAACTCCTCGCCCATGGCCGTTCCGGCGTAGGGGGCGATCCACTGCATCCCGGCCGGCTCGGACGCCGACGCCATCACGACGATGGTGTTCTTCATGGCGCCGAACTGCTCGAGCGTCCGGACGACCTGCGCGACCTGGGCCCGCTTCTGGCCGATGGCGACGTAGATCGAGAGGACGCCGCTGTCGCGCTGGTTGATGATCGCGTCGATCGCCACGGCGGACTTGCCCACCTGACGGTCGCCGATGATCAGCTCGCGCTGGCCCCGGCCGACGGGGATCATGGCGTCGATCGAGGTGATGCCGGTCTGGAGCGGGGTGTCGACGTCGGCGCGCTCGATGACGCCGGGGGCGATCCGCTCGATCGGGCGGGTCTTCGAGGCGACGATCGGGCCCTTGCCGTCGATCGGGCGCCCGAGGGCGTCGACCACGCGGCCGAGCAGGGCATCGCCGACCGGGACGGCGGCGATGTTGCCGGTCGTCCGGACCTCGTCGCCTTCCTCGATCTGGCGGTACTCACCCAGCACGATCACGCCGACGGAGTCCGCGGCGAGGTTGAAGGCGAGGCCGATGGTGCCGTCCTTGGTGAACTCGACGAGTTCGTTGGCGGCGACCTGGCTGAGCCCGTAGACCTGGGCGATGCCGTCGCCGACGTCGACGACCGTGCCGACGTTGGCGACCGTCATCTGCTGATCGAATCCGGCGATCTCCCGCTTCAGGATGTCGCCAATCTCATTCGCGCGTACGACCATGGTGGTCTGGTCCTCTCATCTGGCCTGTCGACCCCGGTCCGCTCGGCCGCATGGCCGGGACCGGATCTGCTGGGAGCGAACGGGATGGGTGGGTGGATGCGTCGTGCTCCCGACGGTCGCATCGGTCTGTCGGGCGGACGGTCAGGCCGGGATCGAGGCCAGCCGGAGCCGGAGGGCCCGCAGCTTCGTCCGGACGCTGCCGTCCAGCAGGGTATCGCCGACCCGCGCGACGATCCCTCCAATGATATCCGCGTCGATCTCCAGGCGTAATTCGATCTGCTTGCCGGTCAGCTGCTGGAGGCGCTCGCGGATGGCCCGCTCGTCGCTGGGCAGGATCGGCTCGGCGGTCGTCACATAGGCGATGGCGATACCCTGCCGCTCCAGCCAGGCCTCGGTGAAGAAGACATGGATGTCGGGGATCAGTGCCAGCCGGCGATGCTCGAGGAGGACGTTGACGAGGTTCCGGGCCTGCGGCAAGGCGTCCCCGACGATCCGGTCCAGTGACGCTCGCTTCTCGACGACCGGGATGCCAGGGTTGAGCAGGTAGTCCCGCGACCGGGGCTCCTCGAACGCTTCCGCCAGGCGGCTGAGCGCGTCGTTCCAGGCCTCGAAGGTGTCCGATTCGGATGCCAGTGAGACGATCGCCTCGGCATATCGTCTCGCCGCGGTACGGGACGCCATGGTGTGCTCCTCGTGATGGGCCGGGACCGCCCAGCAGACCGATCGGGTGACGGAACGCGGTGACGCCTGACGGGCCGGGACGACGGGACATCGCCCCTCCATCCCGATCAGTCAGGCGTCAGCCGATCGTCTCGGGATCCGGGCGGACAGGACCGCGGCCGGTGCCGGACGGAGACCTAGTCGTTGGTCGCGGCCGGCTGGCCGGCCTCCGCCAGGGTCTCCTGGATGAGTCGCGACTGGGCGGCCGGGTCGAGTTCGCGCCGCACGATCTTCCCGGCGGCGGTGACCGCCAGGTCGGCGATCTCCTGGCGAAGCTCCTGCCGGGCCCGGTTGGTCTCCTGGCGGAGCGTCTGCTCCGCCCGGGACTGGTACTCGTCGGCCTGCCTCGCCGCTTCCTCCCGCGCCCGTGCCAGTGTCGACTCGCTGGCCTGGCGGGCGTTGGCGACGATCTGCTGGGCTTCCTGGCGCGCGTCGACGAGCAACTGCTCGTTCCGGGCCTCGGTCGCCTGCAGTTCCCTCCGCATCTGCTCGGCCGCCGCGAAGCTCTCCCGGATCCGCTCGGAGCGCGCATCGAGCGTCCGGAGGATCGGCTTGAGCGCGAAGCGCCAGAACAGGAAGGCGAAGCCGACGAAGGCGATGATCTGGGCGATCAGGTTCCAGACGTTGATACCGATCTGATCGAATGCATCCATGGGGTGTCACCCTCCTCCGGCCTGGGGACCAGCCCGCGAGCCACGTGTCGTCCATGGCCCGCGACCGGTCCGCTACCGGCATCGACCACCAGCCGGGTCCGGAGACCAGCTGACGATTCGCCGGTCGTCGCAGGCTCTCGCGGCTAGACCGCGAAGAGGATCAGGATCGTGATGACCAGCGCGTAGATCGTGATGGCTTCCGTCAGACCGGCGCCGATGTACATCAGCGTCTGGATCTGGCCGGCGGCGTCCGGGTTCCGCCCGATGGACTCGAGCGCTCCCTTGACGATCAATCCCACGCCGACGCCTGGGCCGATCGCCCCGAGACCGATGGCGAGTCCTGCACCGATGAGTCGTGCGCCCTCAACGTCCATTGACGGATTCCTCCCTTGCGAGCCAGGGGTCGCCCGGCCGCGTCGTCGTTTCACCCGGGGGAACGGTTCCCGGCCGGGTGCGATACCGCGATGTCGCATGGCCACAGCGATGAGCTGCGGCCGGGCCCTCTGGCCTCGTGCCCATCGAACGAGGAGCCACCTGGGCAGCTTCTCGTTCGATGGGCACGCGGAGCGCGGCCCACGCGACGCTAGTCGGCGACCTGCGCCGACGGCCGCATCCCCGTGTCGGGGAACGGCGCCTCCTGGTTGGTGACGGGCACCTCGTCATGGTCGTCGTCGGTATGTCCACCGCCGGCGAGGTTGATGTAGATGACCGTGAGCAGGGCGAAGACCGTCGCCTGGATGAAGCCGAACAGCAACTCCAGCCCGATGAAGACGATCGGGAAGGCGAACGGGATGACGAAGAACCGCAGGCCGTTGGCGATGGTGTACATCAGCGCCAGGACGACCTCGCCGGCGAAGACGTTGCCGAACAGACGGGCCGTCAGCGAGACGAGCCGGGAGAGTTCGGTGATGACCTCGATCGGGAAGAGCACCGGCGCCAGCGCCTTCGGGCCGGGTGCCATGTGCCGGAGCCGGTTGCCGATGCCACCGCTGAGCCGCAGACCCATGACCTGGAACGTCGTGAACGAGATCAGCGCCATCGCGAGCGTCATGTTGAGGTCGGCATTCGGTGCCCGGACGAATGGCACGAGCACGTCCTCGCCCGCTGCTTCCTCGTCGATCGGCGCCGCCTCCTGGCCCTGGTCGGAGGTGATCGTCGGGTCTTCCGCCTCCTCGCCCTCCTGGGCGACCACGACGCCGTCGAGCGATGCGACCTGCCCCGTGGCGACGGAGGCCTCCTCGGAGTACTCCACCTCCTCGTGGTGGTAGGTCCCGATCGTGCCGACGCCGGGCAGCAACCCAGCGACGTGGGCGGTGAAGATGAAGATGAAGATGCTGGCCATCAGCGGGAAGACCTGGCGGCCGAGCTTCTTGCCGCCGGCCAGGGTGGAGAGGTTGAACAGGTACTCGACGAGGAACTCCGCGGCGCCCTGACGGCGACCGGGGACGTCTTCCATGCGGCGGGCGATCATGGCTCCGCCGATGATCAGGAGGGCCATGACGACGAGGGTGGTGATGAAGGAGTTGGTGATCGGGAGTGGGCCGATCTTGAACAGTTCTTCGGCCGCGATCGATACGTGGAAATCGTCGAACACCGCTGATCCGCTCCCTTCACCACCCGCCTCGGCGAACCTACGGCGGCGGACGATCGTCGTCGTGTCTGTCGTCGATCAGCGTTGGCCCGGAGCCGAAGCGATCGGTACGCGGTACTGATCAGGCGTCGTCCCCGTCGTCCTCGGGGTCAGGTGGCCGCGATGACCGGGGCCAGGCAGCGGAGGCGGACCGCGTCCGCGAGATGCGAACGATCGTCGCCATCTCGACCACGATCGTGACGAGTGCGATCGTGAGTCCGACCAGCGTCCAGACGGGCGACGTGTCGAACCGCCGGTCCAGGAAGATCCCACCGCCGATCAGCCCGACCAGCACGACCGCGACCGAGCAGCCGAGACCCGACGTGAGGGCGAGAATGCGGAGGGTGGAATTGCCGCCTTGGGTGTTCATGGCCACCGGGACCAGCCTCGCTCTTCGATTGAGAAAACTATCACAATCTCCTGAGCAGCGACAACGATTGCCACCCCGTCCTGGGCGGCGGGGCCGGATCATCAGGGCCAATCCCGACCGGATTGGACCACTCCCCGGAAGCATCCCCATTCTTGCGCACGGTCGGGCCACTCGCAATGACCTCGCAAGTCATCCTCCGGGGCCACGGACCTTACCACCACCCGTAGGGCACATTCCTTCGCGGACTGAGACCGGGGTAGACCGGATCCTCGGCGAAGCCCCGCATCCGTCGCAACAGTGCATCGAGCTCCAGGGAGGTCAGCCACTCGCCGAGCGCGACCCGGATCGCGCCATCGTCATCCAGCACCGCCTGGAGACTGGCGACGAGGTCGGGACTCACGGGCTGGCCGATGAACTGCCAGAGGACGGTCCGGAGCTTGGGGACGTGGTTGAAGGTCAGGCCATGATCGATCCCCCAGACCTTGCCGGTCTGATCGAGCAGGCAGTGGCCGATCTTGCGGTCGGCATTGTTGGCGATGTGGTCGAACAGCACCAGCCGCTCGATCTCCGGGGAGCACTGCATCCAGTACTCGTCCGTGTCGGTCAGCTGCGTGTCCGGTTCGATGTAGAGCTGGACGGTGCCGATCCCGTGTGGGCCGTCACGGGTGACGGTCGGTGGGACGATGTCCCAGCCGAGCAACTCGCTGAGGACATAGGAGGCCTGCTCGCGGCGGTACAGCGTCCCCGTGGCGAAGTCGTGGAGTGGCGCTTCGCCCGCCCTCGGTTTGTAGATGCCCAGGTGCTCGCGGCCGGACGCCGTGGTCAGCGCGACGCCGAACGTGTAGTTCGATCCCCAGGGGACCAGTTCGGCGGCCGTGATCTCGCTCTCCCGGAGCAGCTTCAGGGCGGCCTCGCCACGCGGCGCGGGTGCGGCGACGTCCACCGTCTCGTCGTCACCGGTGTCATTGAGCCGCAGGACGAGGTTGGGCACGGGCGCGTCCTTTCGGGTCTGGCGCCACAACGGCGGGATGGTCGGCAAGGTCCGGAGGGGCCAGACAGGCTCCCCGGACAGCGAAGACCGCGTCGTCTCCCGGCGGCAATTCTAACCGGTCAGTCCCTCGCGGAGCGGGCAGGAGCGCTTCCGCGCCACCGGCGATATGGGTAGAATGCCGGATGGCTTCCCGGCCGATATGGATGGGCCGGAGGGGGGTGCCGGCTGGTACCCCCGGGCGAAGGTCGGCCGCGACGGCCGAACCCACGAAGGGGCAGCACGATGAAGATCGGCCGGTATCGCGACGGGAGTGGCAGCGTCGTCTGGGGCATCGTCGAGGGCGACACGCTCTATGCGACGTCGGGTGACCCGTTCGAGGGGACCCTCGTCCCGGCGGCGCAGGTCGGGCCGGTGGCCGGTGCGCGTTTCGCGACGCCAGTCGACCCGGGGAAGATCGTCTGCATCGGACTCAACTACGCCGCCCATGTCACCGAGAGTGACCCGACCCGGACAGTCCCGGACGAGCCGGTCATGTTCATGAAGCCGCAGTCGGCCCTGATCGCCAACGGTGACGCGATCACGATCGCCAACCCCGGCAACCAGACCGACTATGAGGCGGAGCTGGTCGTCGTCATCGGCAAGGTCACCTCGAAGGTGTCGGTCGCCGATGCCCGGGCGTCCATCCTCGGCTACACGGTCGGCAATGACGTCTCCGACCGGATCCTCCAGAAGAAGGATGGCCAGTGGGTCCGGGCCAAGGGGTTCGACACCTATTGCCCACTGGGTCCGGTGATCGAGACGGAGCTCGATCCGACCGCCGGCGAGGGCCTGCTGGTGCAGTCGCGCCTCAACGGTGAGCCGCGCCAGTCCGGGGTGACGACCGACATGATCTTCGACGTCTATGACCTCGTCAGCCGGATCAGCCACGTCATGACCCTCAATCCCGGGGATATCATCCTGACCGGGACGCCGGAGGGCGTCGGTGGGTTGCAGTCCGGCGACGTGATCGAGTGCGAGGTCTCCGGGATCGGCGTCCTCCGCAACACCGTCGCCTGACGGAACCTTCAGGGTACGCGCAAGGTAAATGATCGGGAGCGGCCGGCACGACGGTGT
>CADCWK010000141.1 GCA_902806375.1 uncultured Thermomicrobiales bacterium | reverse complement strand
AGGCTCCACGTCGCACCGTTGGACAACGACTCGGGGATTCTCCAAACCGCCAGTTAGCGCAGCCTCAGGCGTCGCCCCGAGCGCCGCCGGGAGCATCGTTGGCTCGTCGCCGTTTTGGGGAGCCGACAAGTAGACGGCCAGGCTGGACGCCGCGAGCAGCAGCACGAGGGTCAAAGTTGCGACGAGGCCGAGCGTTCCGCTCCCCAAGCGCCGCAGCCGGGAAGGCCGGTTGACCGGCCTTGGCGCGACGGGCATCGGCGCGGACGGCGGCAGCGTCCGGCTGGATGGGAACGGCGTGACGACGGACGATTTCATCGGCGTCTGCATGAGGTGCTCCCAGCGGCGCGCCTTGCCGGCGTGCCGGATATCGGCGGCGGTGCCCTGCCTCGCCAGGGCGTGGAACTGACGGACGGTCGCGGCCAGCGACGGGTCGAGGTCGGGCGGTAGGACGGGACCGCTGTGGGCAAGCCCGTCCAGGAAGGCGTCGAGCCGCTCTGCCTGCCGGGACGCGTCGTCCGGGAGGGATGGCTGTCGAGTCATCCGATGTCCTCCGTCGGGTTGATGTCCCGCAGCAGCGTGCGGAGCCGGGCGTAGGCGCGGAACTGGAGACTCTTGACGGCGCCCAACGACAGCCCGAGCGCCTCCGCGACCTCCGGCCCGGTTAACCCGGCTATCCGCAGTTCCACCACGTCGCGCTGGTCAGCCGTCAGCCGGGCTAGCGCCCCGGCCAGTTGACGGCGCTGGTCGCTGGCGACGGCCAGGTCCTCGGGCGATGGGCGCCGGTCGGCGATCGGGCCGGCGGCGTCGAGGTCGTCGTGCGGTCGGCGCCGCCGGACCGCGTCGATCACGACGTTGTGGGCGATCGCGAACAGCCAGGCCCGGAACGACCCGCCCCGGAAGCGCCCCAGTGATGTCATCGCCCGCGTGAACGTCAGGCTGGTCGCGTCGCCGGCCGCCTCACGGTCAAGGAGACGGCGCAGGCAGTAGCCGTAGATCGGATCGTGGTAGCGGTCGTAGAGCGGGGCGAAG
Source organism: uncultured Thermomicrobiales bacterium (assembly GCA_902806375.1). GTDB lineage: Bacteria > Chloroflexota > Chloroflexia > Thermomicrobiales > UBA6265 > CADCWK01. Next base: position 5,609 of record CADCWK010000141.1, on the reverse strand, counting down.
GCGGCGAGGTCGGCCCGGGCCGCCCGGACGATGGCCTCCTCGCCCGACAGGTCTTGCGACGGTTCGCGTTCGTCCTCGACCACCCGCGCGATCACGCACCCCTCCCCTACCGACCGCCATCCGGACGCTGGGTCGTTGAGCCGTTGTCCACTGGCTCTGCAAGGGGAAACGCGGCAGGTCGACGAAAGGGTGCGGGTGCGCGTGTGAGGACGGGTCTTCGAGCGGTGTCTCGGTTCCGCGTTGCCCCGGCGTTGAACCGGCACGGTACCATCGAATCAGCACGCTCCCTCACCTGGCTGCCGGCCCCTCCGGGAAGGATCACCCCATGGTCACTCACCACATCACGGTTACCGTCGCCGACGACGGGACCATCCGCCTACCCGCCGACGCCGCTCGTCCCGGCGAGACCATCACCGTCCAGATCGAGCGGTTGGCCCCCATCGTCGAACCGGCCACGGATCCGGCGCCTGGCGAGCCGGTCCGCTTGACCCGGCTGACCGCGAAGACGCCTGAGCAGAAAAGCCAACTGCTCGATGAAATCCTTCGAATGGGACAGGAAACGCGGGCGCGGCTACCGGACGAGGAGCGAACGTCAAATCACGACTGGCTCTACGATGAAAATGGCCTGCCCCGATGATCGTCGACACGTCGGCACTGATCGAAATCCTCAAGGGCCAACCCGAGGCCGAACGATGCTTCGCTACGCTACTGGAATCAGGGAGTGTGCGGCTCTCCGCCGCCAATCTCTTCGAGATGTACATCGTCGCTGATGGACTCGACGACCCGGACGCTGGCACGAAGTCCGAACGAATCCTGCGCCTTGCTACTGTCTCGATCGAGCCGGTGACGCGGGAACATGTCCTTCTCGCGCGGACGGCTTACCAGCGGTTCGGTCGCCGCAATCATCCCGCCGGGCTCAACTTCGGCGACTGCTTCGCCTACGCCTTGGCGAAACAGACTGGCGAGCCGCTGCTCTTCGTCGGCAACGACTTCGGCCAGACGGACATCGTCACCGCCTGACCACCAGCCCGACAACGCTCCTTGAGGACTCCGCCCGATGACGACGACCAGCATCCACGCCAACCGCATCTTCGCCGGGCAGCCCACGACCGTCTTCGAGACGATGTCCCGGCTGGCCCGGGAGCACGACGCGGTCAATCTCGGTCAGGGCTTCCCGGACGATCCGGGCCCGCTCGATGTCCGCCAGCGGGCCGCGGAGGCGGTGGTCGGTGGCTGGAACCAGTACCCGCCCATGCTCGGCCTTCCCGAACTGCGGGAGGCCGTCGCCAGCCACTACGCCCACCACCAAGGTATCGGCCTCGACCCCGAGCGCGAGGTGCTGATCACGTCCGGTGCGACCGAGGCGATCGCCGCGGCGCTGCTGGCGCTGATCGAGCCGGGGGACGAGGTCGTCCTGTTCCAGCCGATGTACGACGCCTACCTGCCGCTGGTCCGGCGCGCGGGTGGCGTCCCGCGGTTCGTGACGCTCCAGCCGCCGGACTGGCGGCTGACCGAGGCGGCGCTGGTGGCGGCGTTCTCCACGAAGACGCGGGTCGTGCTGTTCAACGACCCGCTCAACCCGACGGCGACGATGTTCCCGCCTGAGGACCTGGCGCTGCTGGCCCGGTTCGTCGTCGCGTCCGACGCCATCGTGATCAGCGACGAGGTCTGGGAGCACGTCGTCTTCGACGGCCAGGCGCACACCAGCCTGCTGGCCCTGCCGGAGCTGCGGGAGCGGACGGTCAAGATCGGGTCGGCCGGCAAGATCTTCTCGCTGACGGGCTGGAAGGTCGGCTTCGCCTGCGCCTCCCCGCCCCTGCGCGAGGTGGTCGCCAAGGCGCACCAGTTCCTGACGTTCACGACGCCACCGAACCTGCAGTCGGCCGTCGCCTACGGCCTGGGCAAACCGGACGGCTACTTCCACGACATGCGGACCGGCTTCGCCCGCAGCCGCGACCGGCTGGCCGACGGCCTGCGCTCGCTCGGCTACCCGGTCCTGCCCAGCGCCGCGACGTACTTCCTCAACGTCGACCTCGCCCCGCTCGGGATCACCGACGACGTCGCTTTCTGCCAGCGGCTCGTGACGGAGCACGGGGTCGCGGCGATCCCGGTCAGCGCCTTCTACGCCGAGGACGCCGTCACGACCGTCGTCCGGTTCTGCTTCGCCAAGCACGACGAGACGCTCGACCGGGCGCTGGGACGGTTGGCAGGGGTGCCGCTCGGCCGCTGATCTGAGAGGCTGCGGTGATCTTGCTCGTATCATTGGGACACGCGCATCGCCGAATGGCTCGGTCCCCGGAGGAGATTCAGATGGGCACACATACGGCGATCGTCGGTCCCGATGGCACGGTGCAGGTCCTCGTCGACGAGGCACGGCCTGGCGAAACCGTCGTTGTCACGATCGAGCGCGCGACGCACCCAATCGCGCCACCCGATGTGGACCGACGTCGATCAACGCCGACTAACGCCGACCAGCATGAAGAGTTGACGGTCAGAACGGCGGACACACCGGAGAAGAAGGAGCGGCTGATCCAGAGATGGCTGGAGATCGGGAGAGCGAACCGGGCGCGACTCACGCCCGAGCAATTGGACGATCTGAACGGGGATTGGCTCTACGACGAGAACGGTCTGCCAAAGTGATCGTAGACACGTCCGCGATCACCGCTGCGCTCAAGGGCGAAGCGGAGGCCGAGCGCTGCTTCCGGTCCATCGTTCATGCCGGGGTTCGCCGGCTATCGGCAGCGAATCTGGTCGAGGCGTACATGGTCATCGACCGTTCCGATCTCGTGGACGCGATGCACCTCGTTGACCGTTTTCTGACGACGTATGCGATCGAGGTGGTGCCAGTCACCGAGGATCACGCCCGCCTCGCGCGAAATGCCTTCCACCGCTTCGGTCGCAACAGCGGACACGGCGCCAGGCTGAACTACGGCGACTGTTTCGCCTACGCCCTCGCCAAGGGGACCGGCGAGCCGCTCCTGTTCGTCGGCAACGATTTCGGCCAGACCGATATCGGCATCGCCTGACGACGAAAGCCAACTCCCTCCCATCCCGGTTCATCCCTCGGTCTTCTCCAGTTGGAGAGGGGAGAACGGCGCGGAAACTGGGCGGAGCGTTTCAGCGCGAGGAACGCAAGCCCCTCTCCATTCGCGACCGCGAGATGGGGAGGGGCTTGGGTGGGGCTTACACCCCGCGGATCGTGCCGCCGTCGACGGCCAGCGACTGGCCGGTGATGAACGAGGCCGCCGGGGAGGCCATGAAGACGACGGCGTTGGCGAACTCGTGCGGCTCGCCGACGCGCTGCATCGGGATCGCCTTGGCGTCCTCGGCGATGATCTCGTCGACGCTCTGCCCGGTCGTCTCGGCGCGCTTGGCGGCCATGCCGATGATCCGGTCGGTCCGCGTGCTGCCCGGCAGGACATTGTTGAACCGGACACCCTTGGCGGCGTAGTCCAGCGCGAGCGACTTCATCAGTCCCGAGACGGCCGAGCGGGCGGTGTTGGACAGGATCAGGTGCGGGATCGGCTGCCGGATCGAGGTCGACATGATCGCCGTGACGCTCCCCTTCGTCGCCTCCAGGTGCGGCAGGCCGGCCCGGATCAGCCGGAGCGTGCTCATCAGGTTGAGCTCGATCGCGCGCTCCCACGGCCCGTCCTCCGGGAAGTCCGGGAAGCGGCCCGGCGGCGGCCCACCGGCGTTGCAGACCAGTGCGTCAAGCTGACCGCGCGCCGCGACCGTCTCGTCGATCAGCCGCGCGATGTCGGTCGGGTTCGTCATGTCACCGACGATGGCGAGCACGTCGCCACCCGTCTCGTCCCGGAGTTCAAGCGCGGTCCGCGACAGCGACGCCTCGTCCCGGCCGTTGATCGTGACCAGCGCCCCGTCCAGCAGGAACTGCCGCGCGACCGCCCGGCCGAGTCCCTTGCTCGACGCCGCCACGATCGCCACCTTGCCCGTCAACCCGAGATCCATCCGGCCTGCTCCCACTGATTCCCCGCCCCGGCGGGTCGACCCATCAGCGGAGCATTGTACCGACCCGGTGCCGGGGCGTGGCCGCGTCCTACGGCGTGGGCGTCGTGCCCGGCTCGTCACGCGGCGGCAGGGGAGGCGGCTCGTTGAGCGGGGTCCGCTGGATCGGCACGTCTCCCGACCGTCCGCTCACCTCGACATGGCTCATCTGGAGCGTCCTGTGCAGCCGTCGGCGCTCGTCAGCCCGGGCATTCAGCCAGGCCCCGATCAGCAGCACGTGCGCCAGGACGTATGACCATGACACCAGGATGGAGACGAAGACGAAGGCCGCGCCGATGCTGGAGGAGCTCGGCAGCGCCTGGTAGACCCGGACGTAGATCGGGAAGACCTGCGACAGGATCACGAGACCCACCGACGCCACCAGGGCCCCGGGCATGACGTCCCGGAAGCGCTGCCGCACGGCCGGCAGGTAGCTGTAGGCGAACAGGAACAGCAGGAACGCGAACCCCAGCGAGAAGACGTAGCTGAGGATCTGCCCGACGGCCTCGAACAGGAACCCCAGCTCGATGTCGAAGTACGGGTCGAAGCGGCGCCAGACGAACAGGGTCGGCAGTGTCCCGGCCAGGACGGCAAGCATGAGCAGGACGCTGAAGACGACGATGACGGCCACCGCCCGGATCCGGCTCCGGATGAAGGGCGAGCCGCGAACGTCATACAGGTTGTTGATCGCCCGGGTGACGGTGGCGACGAAGGAGCTCCCGATCCACGTGAAGCCGATCAGACTGAGGAGACCGACCCAGCCGGCGTTGCTCCGCGAGGCCGACGCATCGTTGAGGGCGTCGCGCGCGTTCTGCGACGGGAAGATCGAGATGACCGTCATGCGGAACTGACGGTACAGGTCATCGTCCCGGAACAACAGACCGGCGAGCGCGACGACGAGCAGAAACATCGGCACGACGGCGATCAGCCCGTTGAAGGCGATGATGGCGGCGAGATCGTTGGTCCTGATCGAGAAGTAGCGGCGGAAGGCGGAGGCGTGACGCCGGGTGCTGTGCCAGAAGTAGGCCCAGCCAGTCCGCCGGTGGGCGTCGGCGACCTCGGCAGCGGGAATCTCGGGGACATTGGCCAGCGGAAGCGGCCGTAGCCGGGACGTGGCGGGACGTGGCTCGCGCAGGACCGGCACCGGGTCGTCCGTCGACTCGCCGTTAGTCTCCCGCACACGCGGCGGGTTCAGCCACGCGCGTCGGGGTCTCTCGGCCGGCACCGGGGCCGGTGTGGTGTCTTCGCGCGTCCGCCCCGCCATAGGTCCGACTCCTGACACGACCAGCGGGTTCCCGTCGCCGGGGGTAGCGACGGTCCGGCCCGTGCGACGGGCCAGCCAGTACGGCCAATGATAGCGGGCGCCGGGACCAGAGATCTCCTGCCAAACCTATCACCGCTCCGGCCGTCGGCTGGAGCGCCTCAGGAGACCGCCATGAGCGACACACCCCAGTCCTCACCCACCGTGCGCAACGTCCTCATCACCGGGGCCGACGGCCAGGTCGGCACGGCGCTGCGGGAACACCTCGGCGGCGAGTTCACCCTCTCCGCCCTGACCCTCCATCCCCAGCGGTTCCCCAGCCACGTCGCCGATATCGCCG
>CADCWK010000140.1 GCA_902806375.1 uncultured Thermomicrobiales bacterium | reverse complement strand
GGTGCCTCGAACAAGAGCTGCATCCCGAGACAGATACCCATCAGCGGGTGACCGCTCTCCGCGGCCTCTCGGATCGGGCCGATCAACCCGAGTTCATCGAGCCGGTCCATGGCGTGGGCGGCGGCGCCGACCCCCGGCAGAACGACGGCGTCGGCCGCGGCGATCTCGGCCGCGTCACTGGTAACGGTCACCTCGGCGCCGGCCGCTTCGAGGGCACGGCGGATCGAGCGGAGGTTGCCCGCGCCGTAGTCGATCACAGCGATCATGGTGGTGTCCTTGTCGTGGTGTGGGGAATGGAGCGACCGGTTGATGCCTGTCGACCTAGGCCAGCATCCCCTTGGTCGAGGGGACTGCGGCCGGGTCGCGCGTGATGCGCGTCGCATGGTGGAGCGCGACCGCCGCCGACTTGAAGATCGCTTCAGCCGCGTGGTGAGCGTTGCGCGAGCGGATCAGGTCGATATGGACGGTCAGCCCGGCATTGACGACCAGTGACCGCCAGAACTCCTCGACCAGGCTGCTGGCAAAGTCCGCCCCGATGGTCGCCTCGGGCATCGTGGCCTCGTAGTGGAAGAACGGGCGACCGGAGACGTCGACGACGGTCCGTGCCAGCGCCTCGTCGAGCGGCGCGTAGGCGTGTCCGTAGCGGGCGATCCCGTTCCGGTTGCCGAGCGCCTGGCGGATGGCGGTCCCCAAGGCGATGCCGACGTCCTCGACCGTGTGGTGCGGGTCCATCGCGGCGTCTCCGGACGCCTCGACCCGAAGGTCGAGTTGCCCGTGACGGGCCAGCGCGTCGAGCATGTGGTCGAGGAACGGTACCCCCGTCGCCACCTGCGCGGCCCCGGAGCCATCGAGATCGACCCGGAGCGCGATCGTCGTCTCACCAGTGGCCCGCTCGAGCGTGGCAGTGCGCTCGACGTGGAGCGCGTGTCGCAACCCAGCGGTCATCCCTGCCGCTCCCGGAGCACGCGCTCCAGTTCGTCGGCGAACTGCATGTTCTCCTCGGCCGTCCCCACACTCACCCGCAGGCAGTCGCGCATCCCGTGAGCCGGGTTGCCGAAGAAGCGGACGTGGATGCCGCGTTGCCCCAGTTCCCGGTGGATCGGCTCCGCATCGGGGACCGGCAGGCTCAGCAGCAGGAAGTTGGTCGCCGACGGGAACGGCCGGACCCCGTCGATCGCCCGGAGCCGGTCGGCCAGGGCGTCACGGTCGCCGTTCATCCGCTCGACGAGGCCGCGCAGGAAGTCGGTGTCCGCGAGGGCGGCGATCGCGGCGGCCTCGGCCGCCGTCGAGATGTTGCAAAAAGCCGGCACCGCCGACCAGATCGCGCCCAGCATCCACTCCGGGAAGATGCCGTAGCCGACCCGCATCCCCGCCAGCCCGGCCCACTTGCTCATCGTCCGCAGCACGCAGACGTTGTCATAGTGGGCCATCAGCCCGATCTGGCTCTGCCCGGCGAACTCGGCGTACGCCTCGTCGATCACGACCAGGCAGGGTGCCGCCCTGACCAGCCGCTCGATGTCGGCGTCGGGGATCAGGTGGCCGGTTGGATTGTTCGGGTTGCAGACCATGATCAGCTTGGTCCGGTCCGTCAGCGCAGCCAGGACGCCATCGACGTCGAAGCCGAAGTCGGGCCGGGGGCCGAGTGGGACATCGACGACCACGCCGCCCCGGACGCCGATCGCGTGGCGGTAGACCCCGAAGGTGGGGTCCGCGATGATGACCTCGTCGTCCGCGTCGATGAAGGTCGTGTACAGGTTGGTCAGGACATCATCCATCCCGGCGCCAGGGACGACCTGCCGCGCCGGGACGCCGGCGAACGCACCGATCGCCGCCCGCAGCCGGTCCTGCTGGATGCTCGGGTAGCGGTTGGTCAGGTGGAAGGTCGCCAGCGCCTCGGCCACCTTCGGCGACGGGCCATACGGCGACTCGTTCATGTCCAGCTTGATCTCGCGGGCCGGATGCTCGTCCGCGGTCGCGATGGTCGCCGGGATGTACGCCTCGGCGTGACGCAGCGCGGGGCGGATCAGGCGATCGAGACCAGTGGCGACATCGGGCGCGGCGCTGACCATGACGGTTCCCTTCGGGTTCCTGTTCGGGGGCGGGGACGTTGCGATCATCTTAGAGCAGGAGCTTCTCCAGCGACGAGACGAGGATCTCGGTGGCGCCCGCTTCCTTCAGCCGCTCGACGGACTCCCAGAAGATGTCCTCGCGGATCGCGGCGTGGACCGCGACGAAGCCCTCGTGGTCGAGCGGGATGATCGTCGGCGCCTTCAGGCCGGGAAGCACCCGGCGGATGGCGGGCAGCGCGTCGACCGGCGCGTTCATCATGACGTACTTGTAGCGCCGCGCGGCCTGCACCGCCCGGATCCGGAGCAGGAGCCGGTCGATGTGCTCGCGCCGTTCTCGGTCGGCCAGCGCCGCCGGGTTGGCGATCAGGACCGCCTCCGACTTCAGGATGGTGCTGATGGGCCGCAGGTCGTTCAGGATCAGCGACGAGCCGGTCGCGCTGAGATCGGCGATGGCGTCGGCGCTGCCGAGGGCCGGCGCGACCTCGACCGAGCCCTTGAGCCGGACGATCTCGGGCTCGCCCCCGAGGTCGGCGAAATACCGCCGGACGGAGACGGGATAGCTGGTCGCGATCCGGCTGGCGATCAATTCCCGCGGGTCGGTGTAGTGGGACTCCCGTAGCACGGCCACGACGAGCGAGCACTGGCCGAACCCCAGTGGCAGGATCTCCTCGACGGGCTGGTCTTCCTCATAGAGGAGATTCCGGCCCACGACACCGAGGTCGACCGTCCCGCGACCGACGAGGCCCGGGATGTCGTCGTCACGGCTGTAGAGGATCGACAGCGGGAAGTTGTCGCAGTGGGAGATCAGCCGCTGACCGTAGCTCTCGAAGTCGAGCCCGATGTTCTTCAGGAGCGACAGGGTCGGGTCCGTCAGGCGGCCCGATTTCTGGATGGCCAATCGGAGCCGGCCGCTCTCGGCGAGCGTGGCCAGGCCACGGATCGATTGGTTGGTGGCCGATGGCGCGATCATCCCGGTCTGTCCCCTGTGCGATGGCCCGATCCCGATCCCGGAACCGTCATGACCCTGCTGGGACGATGTGTACCATGCCCCCGCCCTCGCCGGAAGCGGTGACCCGCCGGGGCCGGCCGATTCCGGTCAACGATCGGCCGGGGCGGAGTCTTCGCGGTCGACGATCCGTGCTCGCCCGGGACCCGCGATGAAGGACGCGAACAGGTCGAACGCCCGCTCCAGCGACTCGCGGGGAGGGTGGATCCCGGTCCGGAGCGCCTGGACGGCGACGGTCGTGATCGCCCGGCCAGCTGCCTCGACGGCGCGGATCAGGCGGACGTTGGCGGGATCGCACCCGAGGACGATCGCCTCGGTCTCGGTCGTCAGGGCGGCCGCGACGCGACCGATCAGGTCCGGATCGCCGGCGGCTTCCGCATCGTCGATCGCGGTACCGGCGACCCGCCGGGCGTTGGTCGTCAGCGTACCCACGACATCGAGCAGCAACCCGGCATCGGCGTCGTCCTCTCCTGCCATTCGCTGTCTCCCCTCCATCCTGCTCGACCCTGCTGAACCGTCTGTCCACCGTCAGCCGCGGGATGGTCGGTCGGGGCTGACGATCGCGATGCCGGCCCCGAGACCGCCGGGCTTCCGGCCCCTGGGTACATGATCGCCCTGCGGGGCTGAGCGACCCCGGCCCCCGCCGGCCTTTGGTCCCTACCGGATCTTCACGGCACGGAGTCCCACGAACAAAGGGATCTCCTTGTTCGCGGTGTTGACGGCGTTGGCCTTGGGGCCCGTCTCAGCGGTCTTCCAGGTCGGGATCTCATCCATGCGGTCGACCGCCAGCCCGACCGCTCCGAGCCCGTTGACGTAGTCCTGCAGTGGCCGGTGGTAGCTCCGCGACACGCCGCCCCGGTCGCCATAGGACTTCAATGGGACGGGCAGGGGCGTCAGGTAGCGGTCCACCCGGCGGAACTGGAGCTTGCGGCCCTCGTCCCAGCCCCAGCCACTCTGCCGGGGAACGCGGAAGGCCGGGTGCGTCATCAGCAGGACGAGCCGCCCGCCTAGTTTGAGCATCCGGGCGGCACTCTGGAGGACCGGCGCCATCGGCTCCATGTCCTGGATGCTGAGCAGGAAGACGGCGCCGTCGAAGCTCCCCGGCCGGAGATCCTTCTGGGCCGCCAGGTCGCCGGCGTCCCCGACCATGAAGCGTCCGTCGCGGGCGTGGTGGTTGCGGGCGAAATCGATCAGCTTCGGGCTGGCGTCGACACCGGTGTACTTCCCGCCCTCCTTCGACACGTAGCCCGAGAGCACCCCGTGACCGCAGCCGATGTCGAGGATCGACTCGCCCGGTCGGACACCGAGGGCGTCCATCACCGCCGGGATCGCCAGCAGCCGGTGATGCTTGCTGCCGTCCTCCCCGACCCAGCCGATGTACCACTCGGCCAGCGGATCCCACGAGGTATTGGCCGCCGGGCGGCGACCGGGACCGGCATCCTGGTAGCCACCCCGCCGCGGTGCGCTCGGCCCCCGCCGGCCGGCGCCCATCCGGTCCCGGTCGCTTGGCGACCGCCGCCGGCGCTCGTCGGGACCAGCGCCATCAGATTTTGTCGGTTCGCCGGGGCCACCCTGTGCCGGGCGGCGACCGCGGTTGCCCTGCTGGTCACGGGGGCCACGCCCCCCTCTGGTGTTACTCATACCGGCAAGCATAGCCGAGCGCCAGCTGATCCCTATGGTCCGGATCGCCGCGGCAGCACCCGTGCGACCCAACAGAATGGACCATCGGCCTGGACCCGGCCACCCGAGAAAGTGACGCGCCGTGAGCAATCGCCTCGCCAACGAAACCAGTCCCTACCTGCTGCAGCACAAGGACAACCCGGTCGACTGGTACCCATGGGGTCCGGAAGCCCTCGACCGTGCCCGCGACGAGGACCTGCCGATCCTCGTCAGCATCGGGTACTCATCGTGCCACTGGTGCCACGTGATGGAGCACGAGTCGTTCTCCGACCCGGTCACCGCCGCCGCCATGAACGAGCGGTTCGTCTGCATCAAGGTCGACCGCGAGGAGCGGCCGGACATCGACCAGATCTACATGACGGCGGTGCAGGTAATGGGGCAGCGGGGCGGCTGGCCGCTCAACATGTTCCTCATGCCAGACATGACGCCCTTCTTCGGCGGCACCTACTGGCCGCCGCTCGACCGACAGGGGATGCCGGGCTTCCGCCGCGTACTGACGGCGATCTCCGATACCTACCGCACCCGCCGCGACGATGTCCTCTCGAACGCCAACCAGCTGCGCGAGTACCTCGTGCAGGCCAGCCGGGTGACACCCGATCCCGCCGAGATCGACGACGACGTGCTGGTCCGGGCGATCGACCAGCTCACCCGGCGGGCCGACCTGGAGCGCGGTGGCTGGGGACCGGCGCCGAAGTTCCCTCAACCGATGATCCTCGACGTGGCGATGGCCCGGTACCGGCGCGATCCGGACCCGGCCCTCCGCGCCGCCCTGACGACCACGCTCACCCGGATGGCCGATGGCGGGATGTACGACCAGATCGGCGGCGGCTTCCACCGCTACAGCGTCGACGCCGAGTGGCTCGTCCCCCACTTCGAGAAGATGCTCTACGACAACGCCCAGCTGCTCGGGACGTATCTCGATGGCTGGCTCCTGTTCGATGATCCTCGCTACCGCGAGGTCGCCGACCAGACCGCGAGCTACCTGCTCCGGGAGATGCGCCACCCGGACGGTGGGTTCTTCTCGGCGACCGACGCCGACAGCGACGGCGAGGAAGGGGTCTTCTTCGTCTGGACGCCCGACGAGATCCGGGCGGCCCTCTCGCCGGAGGACGCGGCGGCCGTGATCGCGCTGTACGCCGTCTCGGACGGGGGCAACTTCGAGGGCCACTCGATCCTGAACCGTCCCCGCCCGTTGGCAGAGGTCGCCGCAGGACTCGACCTGTCGGCCGGCGAGCTCCAGCGGCGAATCGACCGGGCGACGCCGCTTTTGATGGCGGCGCGGTCGCAGCGCAACGCGCCGTTCCGGGACGAGAAGGTCATCGCGGCCTGGAACGGCCTGCTGCTCGATTCGCTGGCGCGTTCCGGCCGCGTCCTGCGCCGCCCGGATTTGCTCGACGCCGCCCGTTCGCTCGGTGAGTTCCTGGTGACCCGGATGTCGACCAGTGGCCAGCTTCACCGATCGTGGAAGGACGGGTCGGCTAAAGGCGCGGCGTTCCTGGAGGACTACGCCGCGGTCGCCGACGGCCTGGTCTCACTCTACGAGTCCACCTTCGAGAGCCGGTGGCTGCGGGAGGCGATCACGCTGACCGACACGGCGATGGACCGCTTCGCCGACCCCGACAGCGGCATCTTCTACGACACTGCCGGCGATCACGACCGGCTGCTCGTCCGGCCGCGGGAGCTGCAGGACGGGGCGACCCCGTCCGGGAATGCCCTGCTGGCCGGCGCCCTGCTGCGCCTCGCCCAGCTCACGGGTCGGGGCTCGTACCGGCAGACCGCCGAGGGCATCCTCCGCGGCATGGCGGCGCCGCTCAGGGAGGCGCCTCTCGGCTTCGGACGTATGCTCGGGGCCGCCAACCGCTACCTGTCACCGGAGCGCGAGATCGTCCTCGCCGG
>CADCWK010000139.1 GCA_902806375.1 uncultured Thermomicrobiales bacterium | reverse complement strand
GAGCACCGACCGACCGAACCGCGTCAGGTTCAGGAGGAACGAGCCGATGAGGAACGCGGCGACGACGATCGCGACCGGGAGCGTCACCGTCAGCCCGTAGATCTCGTCCCCGTAGGCGAACGTCCAGGCGAACAGCTCCCGGTTGTTCAGGTCGGTGAAACCGTTCGTGAACGCCGACGTGGCGAGCTGGGCGACCGCGTTGTCGGCCAGCACCAGGGCCAGTCCACGGCCGGCGAGCAACGTCGCGAGTGTCACGATGAATGGCTGGATGCCGAAGAAGGCGATCACGCCGCCGTTGAACAGGCCGACGGCGCCTCCGACGCCGACCGCGGCGAGGACCGCGATCCACGGCCCCTCGCCACTCACGTTCGCGGCGACGACGCTGGCCAGGACCGCGACCGAGCCGACGGACAGGTCGATCCCACCGGTGATGATGACGAACGTCATGCCGAGCGCCAGCAGGGCGATCATCGAGTTGAAGCGCAGCAGGTTGGTGATGTTGAACTCGCCGAGGAATCCCTTGTCGGCGTAGAGGAACTGGCCGATGACCAGGGTCAGGACGAGCGCCGCCAGGGCGCCCTGGCGCTGCACGATCGTCGCGAGCCGGAGCCGCCGGTCATCGCCGATCGGGACCGCTTCAGCCACCGCCGTCATCTCGACCTCCTGCGTTCCCTGATTCGAAGCACCGTGTCGTGACCACCCGTACCCCAGACCCGGATGATCACCGGGCCCGCCGCTGCAGCAGGACCGCACCGAGGATCGCCCCGGCCGTCACGATGCGAACCGTCGCGTCCGACAGCCCCTCGGTGAGCAGCGTGTATCCGGTCAGCTGGATGATGAGCGCGCCGATGAATGTCCCGACGATGGTCGCGCGGCCACCCAGCAGGGACGTACCACCGACCGCGACCGCCGCGATCGCGTTGAGTTCCATGTCCTGGCCGACGTTGGCTGGGTCCGAGGCCGAGTTGATGGCGATCGAGATTAGTCCGGCCAGCCCAGCCAGCATCGCCGAGACGATGTAGACGGCGTACTTCACGCGGACCACGGGGACCCCGGCCAGCCGGGCCGCCTCCTCGTTGCCACCCGTCGCCAGCACGTACCGTCCGAAGACCGTCCGCTTCAGCACCCACGCGGCGGTGACGACCACGACGACCATGATGATCGCCTGCACCGGGATACCGAGCACCCGGCCCTGCCCGATGACCTGCCAGCCCGGCTCGTCGAAGCTCTTCAGCCGGCCCCCGGCGATGACCTGGGCGATCCCGCGCCCGGAGATGAACAGGATCAGGGTGGCGATGATCGGCTGGATGCGCAGGCTCGCCACGAGGAAACCGTTGGCGGCTCCGAACGCGGCGACGACGAGGATCGGGATGACGTACGCCAGGGCCCCACCGAGGAACGGGACATCCCACGGCGCGGCACTACTCAGAAGGATCAACGGCGCGATCGAACCGGCAATCGCCATCAGCGAGCCGACGGAGAGATCGATGCCACCGGTCGCGATCACAAGGGTCATGGCGGTGGCGACGATCGCGATCTCGGCGACCTGGGTCAGGTTGATCCGGAGCGAAGAGACCGTGAGGAAGGCCCCGGCATTGAACACCGCGTTGTAGGCGATGAGGAGGAGGAGCGCCGCGAGACCGCCGTAGCTCCGCCCGATCGACCCGATGGCGGTCCGGCCGGACGACGTCGTCGATCCGGCAGCGGGCGAGCTCAGGTTACTGGCCACGCCCACTCCCCACCACGGCACCGGTCTCCCCCGCCGCGTCGGCGGAGGCGGGGCGCGTCGACGGATCGGCCGACTCCGGGTCCACCCCCTGGGCCATCGCCCCGAGGAGCCGGTCCTGGCTCACCTCGGCGTGCGTCATCGTGACGGTCGACCGGCCGTCCCGCATGACGGTCACGCGGTCCGCCCCCTCGATCAGTTCCTCCAACTCGGACGAGATCATCAGGACACTGAGCCCCTGGCCGGCGAGTTCATCGATCAGCCCCTGGATCTCGGCCTTGGCGCCGACGTCGATGCCGCGGGTCGGCTCGTCGAGGATCAGCAGCCTGGGGTTGAGGCACAGCCACCGCGCCAGCAGGACCTTCTGCTGGTTGCCACCCGACAGCTCGCTGATCCGCTGATCGGGTCCGGCGGTCTTGATGCCGAGTCGGTCGATGAACCGATCGACGATCGCCTGTTGCTGACCAGGATCGACGACGCCGGCCCGCGACAGTGTGGGAAGCGCGGCGAGCGTCATGTTCTCGCGGACAGACAGGTCGGGGATGATGCCCTCGCCCTTGCGGTCCTCGCTGCAGAAACCTATGCCCGCACGGATGGCGTCGGCTGGCCCGCCGAAGGCGACTGCTCGCCCATCGAACTGGACGTCCCCGCCTTCCGGCTGGTCGGCGGCGAACAGGGCACGCGCGGTTTCCGTTCGGCCCGATCCGAGCAGCCCCGCCAGGCCAAGGGTCTCCCCGGGAGCGATCTCGATGCTGGCCTCGTGGAGTCCGGGCTCGCGGCGCAGATTGCGGATAGTCAGGAGGGGCGCCGCATCGTGGCCCTTTGACCGCCGGGCCTCATCGAACCCGGTCTGGCCCTCACGCCGGACTTCCCCGAGTTCCTTACCCAGCATCGTCGCGACGAGTTCGATCTTGGTCGTCTCGGCCATGGGCCGATCCGCGACGGTCTGGCCGTCGCGCATGATCGTCACGTGGTCGCAGACGGCGTAGAGCTCGTCGAGGCGATGGGTGATGAAGAGCACCGCGACGCCGTCCCGCTTCAGGCCGCGGATCACGCCGAAGAGCGTCTGGACCTCGCGGTCGTCGAGGGACGACGTCGGTTCATCGAGGATGACGAGTTTGCTCTCGAACGAGAGCGCTCTCGCCAGGGCGACCATCTGCTGGAGGGCGATGTTGAGCTCGTACAGCGGACGCTCGACATCGAGGTCGATCTCGAGTCGCCGCAGCAGCGTACGGGCGTTCCGGTTCATCGTCGACCGGTCGAGGATCCCGAAGCGGCGCGGCTCGCGGCCGAGATAGATGTTCTCGGCCACACTCCGGTAGGGAACGAGGTTGATCTCCTGGTAGATGGTGCTGACCCCGGCCTGCTGGGCGGCGATCGGCGTCCGGAAATCGACCGGCTGACCATCGAAGATCACGTGTCCGCCGTCACGCTGGTGGGCTCCGGTCAGGATCCGGACCAGTGTGCTCTTGCCGGCCCCGTTCTGGCCGATCAGCGCATGGACCTCGCCTCGTCCGATGGTCAGCGACGCCCCACGGAGCGCGGGCACTCCCGCGAAGGCCTTGGTCACGCCATCCATCACCACGACCGGGTCGCTGCGCCGGTCGATGGCCGTCTCAGGTGTCGTCTGCATCGTCAGGATCGGCTCCTTTCGATTGGGAACGCCGGGCGTCCGGTCGGTCGTGACACCGATCGGCCGTCCTCCGGGAACCCGGACGACGGCCGACGAAGCCTGGTCTGATCAGGCACTGGACGGGCTGACCCGGTGCCTAGTACGCGGAGTCGATGAACTCGGCGGCGTTGCTCGCGTCGAAGAACCGGTCGGTGTTGATGATCTGGGTCGGGACCGGCTCGCCCGCGGCGTACGCGACGAGGGTGTCGCAGGCCACCGGACCGAAGAACGGGCTGCACTCGACGGTCGCGCCGAGCTTGCCGTCGATGATCGCCTGGAGGGCGTCACGGCTGCCGTCGACCGAGACGACGATGACGTCCTGGCCCGGGACCTTGCCCTGGGCCTCGAGGGCCGCGATCGCCCCGAGGGCCATCTCGTCGTTGTGGGCGTAGACCGCCGTCGCGCCGGGATTGGCCTGGTAGAGCGTCTCGAAGACCTGGCGGCCCTCGTCACGGATGAAGTTGCCGGTCTGGCTGGCGATGATCGTCATCCCGGTGAAGGCGCTCGCCGGGGGCGCCGGGGTGGCGGCGGTCGCCGACTCCGGGTTGGCCGGCGTGTAGGTGCCGGCGAGGTAGTCGACGAAGCCACGGCTGCGGTCGATCGCCGCCGTCGCGCCGGTCGTCCCGAACAGCTCAATGATCTGGGCGTTGCCGCCGGTGGTCCGTGCCAGCCACTCGGCGGCACGGGCGCCTTCCTGGTAGAAGTCCGAACCGATGAAGCAGACGTACTCCTCGCCGGCCTGGACGATGTTCTGGTCGACGTCCCGGTCGAGGCAGAAGACGGGGATCCCGGCCTGGTAGGCCTGGAGCACGGCCTGCGCGAGCGGCGTCTCCTCGCGGGGCGGCAGGAAGATGGCGTCGACGCGGGCGGCGATCAACGACGCGACATCGGCGAGCTGCTGCTGGGTCGACTCCTGCGCGTTGCGGTACTCGACCGTCCAGCCCCGGGCCTCGATCTCGCTCCGGACGCTGTTGGTCTGGGCGATCCGCCACGGGTTGTTCTCGTCCGTCTGCGGGTAGCCGATGACGTAGGTGTCCTTCTGCTCGAGCGGTGGCGCCTGCGCCCCGGCGATCTGCGGGACCCTCAGCCCCATCGCGACCGCCGCGACGCCGCCGAGCCCGACCTTGGCCACATCCCGTCGTGTCCAGACTTTCATCATTGTGTTTCTCCCTGCACTGAAGAACGCGGTCTGGCAGCTACCAGACCGGGTGGGCTTCCCCTGCGAAACCCGGGCGCGGACGAGGCCGTCGATCAGGCGGTACGGGAGGCGATGCGAACCTGTCCCGCGGGGGCCGACCCTACGACATCGAGACCAGACCGGAAGCAGTATGAGCCGCAGTACATGCCGCGTCAATCGCGCCCGATCGGAGCACGCCAGGTGCGGTTCCGATTCCCCGCTCGCCGGCCGGCGACCGTCCCCGGCCGCTGCCAGCGATATACTGATCGTGACCACCGGATGCGACATCGAGAGCGTCCAGGGTGTCGCCAGAGCCATCGACACGACGGAGTGGAGGATCAAACCATGCACGCAGTCAGTCCGTCATCGACGACATTCGCCGATCGGGCGGGGGACGGATCGCTCGACGCGACCGTCGCCGACCTGTACGACACCCTCTACCGCGACGGGATCGTCGCCGTGCGGAACGGGTTGCCGGTCGAGTGGGCCGATCGACTCAACCACGACATCTCCCAGGAGTTCCTGCGGGCGCTGTTCGTTCCCGGCGGGACCGCGGCGCGCGGCTACAACCGCTTCTACTTCGAGCCCTACGTCGAACTGACGCCCGGCTTCCTCGACCTCGCCGAGCACCCGCTCGTGACCGCGCTGAGCCGGCGCCTGTTCGGCGACGACTACCGGCTGCTGGAGTGGGGGGCCGACCTGCCGCTCCCCGGCGCGGAAGACCAGTGGCCGCACCGCGATTTTCCGATGAACGCGGCCACCAAGAAGCACCGGCGCCTGACGTCGATCGCGATCAATGCCTCCTGCATCGACGTCGCCCCGAACAACGCGCCGTTCCAGGTCGCCAAGGGAACGCACTTCGACGACGGGTCAAAGTTCTTCGGCGGGGACGATGCCGACCCGGACGCGGAGGGCATGTTCCCGCTCGACGAGGCGCGACGGGGATATGAACAGCGGATGGAAACTCTCCTCGGCGCCCGCGGCAACTTCTCCATCCGGAGCGCGCTGACGATCCATGGCGGCAGCGCCTCGGAGACCAACAACAGCCGGCTGCGTCCCACGATCGTGATGAGTGTCGTCTCGCCTGACGACGACAACTGGGTCTCCGGCCCCGAGGAGCTGGCCAGCCGCAACGATCAGCACATCCCGCGGGTCCGGATCTCCGAGGAGTACCGTGACCGGCTCGCGGAGCACCACCCGGACCTGCTTCAGCACCTGAGTTACGAGATCGTCGCCCGGACGACCGCTGAGCTGCCGCCCTATCACACCTACCACACGCTCGAAGGTCTGATCATGGGCAACGACCCACAGGCCGGACGGCGGTAGGTCCAGAACCCGCTGGTCGGGTCGCTGCGTCGATCAGGGGTCTCGCACCGGGTTAGAGATATGAGAATCGGCCGCCCATCCTGGGCGGCCGATTCTTGTGACGCTCGCCACGGTGACGATTCAGTCCGATCCGTCTCGTCCTTCTCCCGTCCGGCCCCTCAGGGAGCGGTCAGGGAAAGAAATACAGGACGAGGATGGCTGCCGCTCCCCAGCCAAGGATCGACGCGAACAGCGGCCGGTCGCGGAAGAGCAGCAGTTCCGGCGAACCGGTCATCTGGTTGTGGTGGATCAGCACCAGGTACCGGAAGATGGCGAAGACGACGAACGGGAGCGTGAGCATCATCGAGTAGTTGCTCGGCACCGATGACGCCTCGAAGGTATAGAACGCATAGGCCATCATCGTCGCCGCTCCCACCATGCTGATCATCTGGTCCAGCATCGGGACGGTGTACGCCGTGAGGTTGGCGCGGTGCGCCTGCGCGTCCACACCGAGGGTGGCCAGTTCGCTCCGCCGCTTCGCCAGCCCGAGGAAGATGGAGAGCAGCGCCGTGCAGACGTACAGCCAGGGCGAGATCGGGACCTCGATCGCGACGGCGCCGCCCGCCGCCCGGAGGACGAAGCCGAAGGCGATGATCATCACGTCGAGGATCGCCAGCTGCTTCAGGCCCAGGTTGTAGGCTGCCATCAGCGCGAGGTAGACCAGGATGACGCCGGCAAACTCGGGACGCACCAGCCAGGCGCTCGCGAAGGCCAGAA
>CADCWK010000138.1 GCA_902806375.1 uncultured Thermomicrobiales bacterium | reverse complement strand
GATCGGGCTCGGCGACACGTTGATCGTCGGCGCGATCGGGATGATGCTGGCAATTCCGATCGTGCTGCTATCCCCACTCCGCAGTCTCCAGACCCTTCCCGCGGCGGCGCCCGGCGAGCAGATTCTAGGGCCGATTGTCCCTGCCCCAGCGACGGGCCCGACATGAACACGACGGGAATACTGGCAAGGGTGGCAGCGCGACGATCCGAGGTCGTGCGACCATGCGGCCCAGCAGCGTATGAACCACGCTCAGACCGTACATGGAGAGACACCCTACATGACGACCACTCAGACCGGTTCAGCCATGGACTATGCCAGCCTCGCGCAGATCGCCACCGATCACCTCCAGGCTCTGCTCCGGATCGACACCTCGAATCCGCCAGGGCAGGAGACGCAGGCCGCCGACTACATCGCCGGATTCTGCCGGGCGGCCGGGTTCGAGACCGAGATCGTCGAAGCGACCCCGGGTCGGGGCAGCCTGATCGCCCGGCTGCGGAGCGCGAACCCGACGGGACGGCCGATCATGCTCACCGCGCACCTCGACGTCGTCACCGTCGAGCGCGACAAGTGGGAGCGGGACCCGTTCGGCGGCGAGCGGGTCGGCGAGTATCTTTGGGGCCGTGGTGCCCTAGACATCAAGAGCCTCGTCGCGGCCGAGCTCGCCGTGGCGCTGGCCATCGCCGATCGCGGTCTGGCGCTCGACCGCGACCTGATCCTCGCGTTCTTCGCCGATGAGGAGACCGGGGGCGGCTTCGGCGCCGGGTGGCTCTGGCAGAACCGGCCCGAACTGCTCGACGCCGAGTACGCCATCAATGAGGGCGGCGGGACCGCCCTCCGGGTCAACGACCAGACGTTCTACCTCTGCCAGACCGGGGAGAAGGGCGCCAGCCGGCTCCGGATCACGGCCAAGGGGTCTCCGGGGCACGCCTCCGTCCCGCTCGACGACACCGCGATGCATCGCCTGGGTGAGGCGCTCGTCCGGCTGACGGCGTGGACCGCCCCGACCCGCCTGACTGAGCCCGTCCGGCAGATGCTGACGACGATCGCCCCGGTCCTCGGGGACGCGGGTACGGCCCAGGTCGACCGGCTGCTCGCCGCGGCTGACGGTGAACTGACCTGGGACGACATCGCCGCTCTCGGCCTGCCGTTCGACCGCGAGGTGATGGACATGCTCCGGGCGACGACCCGGGACACGGCTGTCCCGACGATCGTCCACGGCGGCCACCGGATCAATGTCATCCCGTCCGAGATCGTCCTGGATGTCGACGGCCGGATTCTGCCGGGAACCGAACCGGAAGAGTGGCGCGACCGCGTCCAGCAGGTCGTCGGCGACGGGGTGACGGTGGAACTGCTGTCAGAGGAGACCGGCATCCTGGCCGATCCCGCCTCACCGTTCTTCGAGGCGATCGCGGCGACGATCGACGCGATCGATCCCGGCGCCCGCGTGGCGCCGTTCCTCGTGTCGGGTGGGACGGACGCGCGCAACATCCCTGGCGTCAAGGTCTACGGCTTCTTCCCGTTCCCGCCGACCGCGCGCAACACCGAGTACCCGGCGCTGGTCCACGGCCACAATGAGCGCATTCACCTCGACGACCTCGCGTACGGGACCCGCTTCCTCTACGACCTCGTCGTCCGCTTCGCCGGGTCCTGACCTGGAGTCGAGTCGGTCCGGTTCACCGTCGGGGTATGCGACACTCTTGGGCGGCACGAGAGCGCGTGCGACACGCACTGAAACCGCGCACGTCGCGGGAGGACCAGCTTCTATGCTTCGCGTTGGCATCATCGGCGCCGGTGGGATCGTCCGTGGACGGCACGCACCAGGCTGGCACAAGCAGCAACTGGCCGGGGCCGCCCAGGTCACCGCGATCTCCGACATCTTCGAGGAGCCGGCCCAGGCGGTTGCCGATTCGCTGGAACACAACGGGCAGAAGCCGGCGGTCTACACCGACTTCAACCAGCTGATCGCCGAAGCGCCGATCGATGCCGTCGACATCTGCCTGCCGCACCACCTGCACGCCGCCGCGATCATGGCGGCTGTCCAGCACGGCAAGCACATCATCTGTGAGAAGCCGATGTGCATCTCGCTGAAGGAAGCCGACGAGATCGTCGCGGCGGTCGACGCCGCCGGCATCACCTACATGTCCGGCCACAACGAGCTGTTCCACCCGGCGCTGATCGCCGGGCGCCGGGCCATCCAGCAGGGCGTAGCCGGCAAGCCGTTCCTGATCCGCTCCCACGAGTTTCCGGGCGGCTACAACAAGTCCGCCGTCCCTGGCCGTGATGCCGCCGCGACCAACATGGTCGGCTGGCGGGCAAGCAAGGAGATGATGGGTGGCGGGGTCCTGATCGACAAGGGCTACCACCCCACCTACATCCTGCTCGCGCTGGCCCAGAGCGAGCCGAAGAAGGTCACGGCGATGATGAACACCTTCGTCGCCCAGATGGACGGCGAGGATACCGCGCTCGTGCTCGTCGAGTTCGAGGACGGCAGCATCGGCCAGATCTTCACCGGTGAGGGGTTCGTCTTCCCGGCCAACGACGCCAAGTTCCACTTCGTCGGCTCGCAGGGCGAGGTCTACGGTGACCGCGTCACCGCCCACATCAAGCCGCGAGGATTCGACGACGCGTCAACCGTCACCCCGAAGAACTACGCCGGCGACACGACGTTCGACGACGAGATCGCTCACTTCGTCGACGCCGTCGCGACCAAGCGCAAGCCGATCCAGGACCACTACGACGGCCGCCGCGTCCTCGAGGTCATCCAGGCCGCCTACAGGTCCGTCGAGACGGGCACGACGATTACGCTGCCGCTCGAGCGGTAGGGTCGATACAACAACGTCGATGGGTAGAGACGCGGGCGCCCGACAACGGCGCCCGCGTCTCGCGTGCATGGCGCATCCGGCTCCAGTCTCATCACCAGCCATCAGTGGCCGTTATTGACAGCAGAGTAGCCGGTCACTACTATCCCGCTACCGCCCGGCCCAAGATTCAGCACCGCGTGCACTGGGGTACGCGGCGTGGCCCGCCGTGGCGCGATCTGGAGATGTCGATGCCGACTGATGGTTCCACCCCGTCCAGGGTCTCCCGCCGTTCCGTCCTCAAGGGCTCCGCCGCGGTCGCCGGCGCGGCCGCCATAGCCAGCCACGGACCACGCGTCCACCGGGCTGCGGCCCAGGACACCGTGACGGTCCGCTGGATGTCCAACCAGCGTCACGACCGCGCCGCCAAGGAAGAGTTGTTCGCCCAGTTCGCGGAGAGCGACGCCGCCGTGCTGCCGGACGGCCGCCGGATCACGGTCGAGATGAACATCTTCGCCGACGAGTACGCCGACCAGCTCAAGCTGGCCTTCGAGTCCGGCAACGCCCCGGATATCTACAACATGAACGCCCCCCGCCAGGAAGTGGCCGCTGGCTGGCCCGAGCCCGCCGACGCCTGGCTGGCCGCCAACCCCGACGTCGAGGCGTCGTTCCTGCCCGGCGCGTTCGTCGCCAACCGCGGCATCTATGGCGGGCAGAAGTACGGGCTGCCGATGTACGCCCAGACGATGCGCCTCTACTACAACCGGCGTCTCTTCACCGAGGCGGGCCTGGACCCCGCTCGCCCACCCGCCACTCATTCCGAGATGCGCGCGTTCGCGAAGCAGATCACCGAATCGTCCGGTGGCGCGGCCTACGGACTGATCCTGGGCGACAAGTTCCCGTGGGTCTGGTGGATGAACGCCGCCGTGCCGGCGATGGGCACGGGCTCGTACTACTTCGACTGGTCGACCGGCCGATACAACTACAACGCGCCCGGTATCAAGCAGGCGCTCCAGCTCATGATCGACATGCAGACTGACGGCAGCATCACACCGGGGATCCACACGCTGACCGACGATGACGCTCGCCAGCAGTTCTCCTTCGGGGCGGCCGGCATGATCATCGGCGGCTCCTGGAACGCGGGCGTCTTCAACGACCAGTTCCAGTCGACCGAGGACTGGGAGACGGCCGAGCTCCCGGCCCCGGACGGCGGGCTGGTCGGCAAGTTCCAGCAGGGCATCGGCGACCGCTACACGGTCTCCGCCGCCAGCCAGAACAAGGAAGCCGCCTGGCAGGTGATGAAGTTCTTCTACTCCGTCCCGACGATGACGGCCATGTACGAGAAGGGCATGGGCGTCATGGCGGTCGCCGCGGCGAATACCGGTGTGTCGAGCGTCAAGGGCGTCCCGCTCCTGGCGCCGACGCCCAACGACGTCATCGTGCCGCCCGAGCCCGAGCTGCCGACCATGACGCCGGACTACCAGACCATCTTCCAGCAGGCATTCGATGAGGGCGGCGCCACCCTCGATGCCCTGCTGACCGACGTGACCAACCGTTACAACGCGGCGCTGGACGAGGCGATTGCCGCCGGGACGCTGGTCGCCTCCGACTACGTCGTCGCGGACTGGCCGTCACAGTCAGCGGCGACCCCGACCGCCTGACGTCACCGGCCGGTGATCAGCGCGCGAGAGCCAGGCGTTGCGCCTGGCTCTCGCGTCGCGGTCCCGACGCCGAGCCGCCTCCGTGTACGCATCCACGCCGGCGACCGGGAGGAAGACGATGGTCCAGACAGCACCCGTATCCGCCCAACCCTTCGCGACGACGGCACCGGCCAGCCCGGCACGAAGGCCCGGCAACTTCCGTCGCTTCCTCCCTGCCTACCTGATGTGCGCCCCGACGATCATCCTGTTCCTCGTCTTCATGGTCTTCCCCATCTTCTTCGTGATCTACACGTCGATGCTGAACTGGGACGGCATCGGCAGCGTCCTCAGCGCCGAGTTCACCGGGCTGGACAACTACCAGCGCTTGCTGACAGACGAGATCTGGTGGCGGGCGGTCCGGAACACGGTGCTCTACGCGACCCTCAAGGTCCTGATCGAACTGCCGCTGGCGCTGCTGATCGCCCTCGTCCTCAACTCCGGCCTGCGCGGTGTGGTCGTCTTCCGGACGATCGCCTTCCTCCCAGTCATTACCAGCATCGCCGTCGTCTCGCTGGCGTTCACCTTCTTCTTCTCCCCGATCGGGCCGACCGGCGGAGCGTTCAACACCGTCCTGATCGACCTCGGGTGGCTGGACCGGCCGATCGCCTGGCTGGGCGAGCGGGACACGGCCTTCTGGACCGTGACCGGCGTCGCGATCTGGCACGACCTCGGGATCAACATGGTCTTCTTCCTGGCCGCCCTCCAGACCGTCCCGCGGGATCTCTATGACGCGGCGATGGTCGATGGCGCGGGCGCCTGGCAGCGCTTCCGGAACATCACGATCCCGACGATCCGGCCGCTGACCGCCGTCATCCTGACGCTGAGCCTGTCGGGCTCGCTCAAGGTCTTCGACTACTTCGCGGTCATGACGGGCGGTGGACCGAACTTCAGCACCACCACGATGGTCCTCTACATGTTCCGGTACACGTCGTTCGGTGGCGGCGGGCTCGGTGGCTCCCAGACGACGCCCGCCGTGGGGTACGGCTCGTCGATCGCGATCGGTCTCGGCCTGGTCATCTTCGCGTTCATTCTGGTCCAGCAGTGGATCAATCGCCTGCAGGACAGGGGGTAGCGGGATGGCCACCATCAGCGAAGAGCGACCCCGGACGCTCGACTATCAGGTCCCCGACACCAGCCAGTCCGTCCTGATGACGACGCTCAAGCGGAGCTGGCTGACCGGGCGCTACCTGATCCTGGCGCTCTACCTCGCGATCTGCATCTACCCGTTCATCTGGATGCTGGCGACGTCGCTTCGGACCGCCCGTGGCGCCTTCGAAGCCGGGACGTCGCTCTGGGTGGCCGACCCGCAGTGGTCCAATTACGTCGATATCTGGAACTCGGCCAACATCCCGCGAGCGGCCATCAACACCGTCCTGATCACCGCCGTCTGCATGATCCTGACGATCGTCACGACCTCGATGACGGCCTACGCCGTCTCACGGTCCGACTTCCCCGGGCGCCGCGTGATCATGCTCGCGCTCGTCACCACCCTGCTCATCCCCGGTGAGATGCTCATCATCCCGACGTTTTATGTCAACCGGTCGCTCAACCTGATCGGCGACTGGAAGAGTCTGATCGCGGTCATCCTCGTCATGACGGCCGGGGCCCAGGTCTTCAACATCTACCTGCTCCTCAGCCACTTCCTCACGATCCCGCGCGACCTGTTCGACTCGGCCGAGATCGACGGCGAGAGTTACTTCGGTGCCTACTGGCGGATCGCCTTTCCGCTGATCACCCCCGCCCTCGCGACCGTCACCCTCCTGACGTTCATGGGCATCTGGAACGCCTATCTGATCCCGCTCGTCTACCTCGCCCCGCTACCCGACTTTCAGACCCTGACCATCGCGTTGATCCAGTACTCCAAGCAGTACCAGACGCTCTATCAGATCATGGCGGCCGGCGCGGTCATCACCCTGATCCCGATCATGGTCGTCTTCATCTTCCTCCAGCGCTACTTCATCCGGGGGCTGACGGAGGGCGCGACGAAGGGGTGAGTTCACCGCCGCCGGGGCCTGGTCTGGCCCATCCTTCGGCGCTCCCTGTTGCGGACCGGCCACCGGGCGGCTATGATGCGGCCATGGACGACCGGGCGAGTCGCGGCTCCCAGTCAGAGACGAGCCGGGCGGGGTTCTCCCCGCGTGGGTCGAGCACGTGCCTGGCGGCAGCCGTATCCGGTCCCATTACCACGACCACCACCATTGCGACCGGGATTAC
>CADCWK010000137.1 GCA_902806375.1 uncultured Thermomicrobiales bacterium | reverse complement strand
CCGGCCGGGACAGGACGACCGCCCGGGCCCGGGAGTCGACCTCGACCTGCCAGCCGTCGTCGACGAGGCGCGCGACCCCCTCAATGGTCGCCGGGTCACAGCGGGTGGCGATCGCTCTGCCAGCCGATGTCGCAAGGCCGATCAGCGCCTCACGGACGTGCCCGGGTGTCTTGCCCGCCCCATAGACGATCTCGGGCGATCCGGTCCGCCGCCAGCGATCCGGATCGGGGCGGAGGACAGGCCCGTCGGGCCGGGAGATGCCGGGCGGCGGCGGATCGACCAGCGCCCGCCGGAGATCGTCGAAGGGACGCCCCCTGAGAGGTTCAGTCACAGCCGGCCCCGTCTGTCGGTTCCGTGATGGAGCTGTCCGTGGCGTGGTCGCCGGCGGCAGACCTGACGGGCAGGGTCAGCATGGCCGCAGCGATGAGTTCCTCCCGGTCCTGAATGGATTCCGCGCCGTCGTCGGACAGGACGAGATGGCCGAGGAACTCGACGTTTCCAGCCGGACCGACCAGCGACGATGCGACGAGGCCGCGCACCTGCAGACCGTTGGCCCGGGCGGCGTCGATCGTCTCGGCCAGGACGCGCCGGTGAACGGTCGGATCCCGGACCACGCCGTTCTTGCCGACGTCCTTGGGACCGGCCTCGAACTGCGGTTTGATCAACGGGATGGCGAGGCCGCCGGGGCGGAGGAGCCGGGCGACGACGGGGAAGATGAGGGCGAGCGAGATGAACGAGACATCGATCACGACGAGATCGACCGGCTCGGGCAGTGTCGACAGCAGGCGGGCGTTCGTCCGCTCCATGACGATGACGCGGTCGTCGCGCCGGACCCGCTCGTCGAGTTGCCCGTAGCCGACGTCGACGGCATACACCCGCGCCGCGCCGCGCTGCAGCAGGCAGTCGGTGAACCCGCCGGTACTGGCGCCGAGATCCGCGGCCACAGCACCGGCCGGGTCCACCCCGAAGGTGTCGAGAGCTCCGGCCAGCTTCTCCCCCCCACGACTGACGAACCGGCGGGCCTGGACCAGTTCGATCGCATCCGTGACGGCCACCGGCTGACCCGCCCGGACGACCTTCTGCCCGTTGACGAGGACATCACCGGCCATGATCCAGGCCCGGGCCTTGGAGCGGGTCTCCAGCAGATCCCGGAGGACCACCTCCTCGTCGAGGCGTCGCCGTTTGGTCGGTCGCCCGGTCATGCTCCGCTCCCGAGGCTGGCGTATGGGGCGAACTGGGTATGGCAGAGCGCGATCGCCAGGGCGTCCGCGGCGTCATCCGGCTGGGGGATGTGGTCGAGACCGAGGACCAGTCGCACCATTTCCTGCATCTGCCCCTTGTCGGCCTTGCCGTAACCGGAAACGGACTGCTTGACCTCGGCCGGGGTGTACTCCGAGACCGGGATGCCGAACTGTGCGGCAGCGAGGAGGATCACCCCACGGGCCTGCCCAACGGCGAGAGCGGTCGTCACGTTCCGGGCGAAGAACAGCCGCTCCACCGCCATGGCCGTCGGCAGGAACTCCTCGATCACGTCGCGCAGACCGGCGTGGAGCGTGAGGAGACGCTCCGGCATGGGTACGGCGGCCGTCGTCTCGAGCACCCCGTAGGCCAGCGCCTCACGCTGCTGCCCCCGGGACCGAACCAGCCCGTATCCCAGCCGGGCGGTGCCAGGGTCGACCCCGAGCGTGAGCATGGTCCGCCCGTCCGCTAGCCAGCGGCAGCCATCAGCTCGTCGCTGACGTCGAGATTGGAGTAGACGGTCTGCACGTCGTCGAGGTCTTCCAGCTTGTCCACCAGCCGGAGGAACTTCTCGGCCACCTCGGTCTCCACGTCGACCATCGTTTTGGGGCGCATGATCAGTTCGGCGTTCTCGATCTGGTAGCCGGCCGCACCCAGACTCTCCTGGACCCGGTGGAGGTCGGCCGCCTCGGTGTAGATCTCCACGACGCCATCGGCAGCCACGACATCAGCCGCACCCGCGTCGATCGCCACCATCGAGAGGTCGTCGGCCCGGTCGCCGTCCGCCTCGATGATGATCTGGCCGACCTGGTCGAACATCCAGCTGACGCTCCCCGACTCACCGAGCGTCCCGCCGGCCCGGGAAAGCACCGCCCGGACCTCACCGACGGTCCGGTTCCGGTTGTCGGTCATGGCATAGATCATCAGGGCCGTGCCGCCGGGACCATAGCCCTCGTAGAACAGCTCGTCGTAGTTGTCGCCACCGCTCTCCCCGGAGCCTCGCTCAATCGCCCGGTCGATGTTGTCCTTCGGCATACTGGCGGCCCGGGCCCGCTGGACGGCCAGCCGGAGGCGCGGGTTGCTGTCTGGATCCGGAAGGCCCGACCGGGCCGCGACGGTGATCTCGCGGGCCAGCTTGGTGAACAACTGTCCGCGCTTGGCGTCCGCGGCTCCCTTTTGACGCTTGATCGTCGACCACTTGGAATGTCCGGACATCGACCTGAACTCCTCGGTGAGCGATGCGGCGGGACCCATCGGACGACGTCGCGTCGCGATGCGAATCGGTGCTCCGCCCGGGTCACTGCTTTGACCGACTATACCACCGCGTCGGGGCACGGCTGCTCGCCGGTATGCCGATCAAAACGAGAAGCAGATGGGCAAGGAGCGGGCTTATTGATATTGGTGTACGAACGCAAATGGCCTGGGAGTGCAAAATGGTGGACCTAATGATGGGAAGCGGCAGTCGGAGCGGCCAACTTACTTGAAACGGTCTCCCATGTCCTTTACCCTAGATCCACTCAGAACATCCGCCCGGAGCCGAAAGGACGAGCCCTTCCCGCAGACCGCCGCCACTGGAGTCGCAGCCAGCGGACGAAGCTGCGCCGACTTCCCCGTGCTGGTCCCCGCTGGACCGGCATGACCATGCGCGAATCGATCGTTTCAACCAGACGTGAGGTGAAAACGCTTCGATGGTCAATCCGTTACTCGCCAAGGGCAAGGACCAGGGTTACCTCCTTTCCGATGACATCATGGCGGCCTTCCCGAACGCCGAGGAGAATATCGACTCTCTCGACGAGTTCTACTCCTCGCTCGTCGACGCGGGCATCGAAGTCCTCGAGGCGGTCCCAGTCGTCGCCCCAGCGATCGCCCCGGCGCGGAAGACCGGACGCCGGGTCCGGACCGGTATCGGGCGGATCGTCGATTCCTCGGGCGCCATCGTCGATCGCGTCGAGCAGACGCTGCCGGAGCGCCATGAGGCCGATCACGCCAGTGTGGGCGTCAGCGACAGTGTCCGCCTCTATCTCCAGGAGATCGGCGAGACGAACCTCCTGACGATGGAGGAAGAGGTCTGGCTGTCGAAGCGGATGGAGCGCGGTCTCGAAGCGGCCAGCAAGCTCTGCAGCGCCGAGCTGCGTCAGTCCGAGCGACTGGAACTGCTCGCCGACAAGGACGACGGCGACCGGGCGCGGAACCACCTCATCCAGGCGAATCTCCGCCTCGTCGTCTCCGTGGCCAAGAAGTACGTCGGGCGGGGGCTCTCGTTCCTGGATCTGATCCAGGAGGGGAACATCGGCCTGATGAAGGCTACCGACAAGTTCGACTACAAGCGGGGCTTCAAGTTCAGCACCTATGCCACCTGGTGGATCCGCCAGGCGATCACCCGCGCGATCTCGGACCAGAGTCGGACCATCCGGCTCCCCGTCCACGTCGGCGAGACGATCAACCGCGTCAAGAAGACGAGCCACCGGCTCCAGCAGATCCTCGAGCGCGAGCCGAGCAAGGAAGAGCTTGCCCGGGCCCTCGACCTGCCGGAGGAGAAGGTCCGCCAGGTGCTCGACGTGTCCCGCCACCCGATCAGCCTGGAGGCCCCGGTCGGCGCGGAGGGGGACGCCTTCCTCGGTGACTTCATCGAGGACGACAAGATCCCCACGCCGATGGAACTCGCCTCCCAGCACCTGCTCAAGTCGCAGATCGGCGAGGCGCTGGACAAGCTGAGCGACCGGGAGCGGAAGATCATCCTGCTCCGCTTCGGGCTGGAGGACGGCCGGTTCCGGACCCTGGAAGAGGTCGGGCGCGAGTTCGGGATCACCCGCGAGCGCATCCGGCAGATCGAGGCGAAGGCACTGCGCAAGCTCCGCCATCCGAGTTACAGCCGGACACTCCAGGGATACCTGGAATAACGCGGCACCCGGATCGAAGACCGCGCCAGCCAGATCTCAGGACGACGCCCGCCTACCCGGCGGGCGTCGCCGCGTGCCCCGTGTACTGCGACAGGATCAGGGAAACGTTATGTCCACCGAACCCGAGAGAGTTGCTCATCGCGTGGTGGATCGTCCCCGTCCGGGCCTGGTTCGGGACGACATCGAGGTCGCACTCGGGGTCGGGCTGCTCCTGGTTGATCGTCGGCGGGATGACGCTGTCCCGCATCGCCATCAGGCAGATGACGGCCTCAATCGCCCCCGCGGCGCCAAGCAGGTGACCGGTCATCGACTTGGTCGAACTGACCGGGAGCGTGGCGAGCCCCTCGCCGAAGACCGTCCGCAGGGCGAGCGTCTCCAGCTTCTCGTTCATGGGCGTCGAGGTGCCGTGCGCGTTGACGTAGCCGATGTCGCCGGACTGGAGGCCGGCCTTGCCCAGCGCCAGGTTCATCGCCCGGGCGGCGCCCTCCCCACCGGGTGCCGGCTGGACGAGGTGATGAGCGTCATCCGTCATCGCGTAGCCCGTGACCTCGCCGAGGATCGTGGCGCCGCGGCCCACGGCTCGCTCCTCAGCCTCGAGGACGAGGATCGCGCCACCCTCGGCCAGGACGAAGCCATCGCGTCCCGCATCGAAGGGGCGACTGGCCCGCGCCGGGTCGTCATTGCGCCGCGAGAGCGCACCCATCGCGCCGAACCCGGCGACGCTGAGCCGGGTGATCGGCGCCTCTGACCCGCCGGCGACCATGACGTCCGCGTCACCGCGCCGGATGATCTCGGCGGCCTCGCCGATCGAGTGAGCCGCACTGGCGCAGGCCGAGACCGGGGCGTAGTTCGGTCCGGTCGCCCCGAGGGCGATCGCGACATTCCCGGAGGCCATGTTCGGCAGGAGCATCGGCATGAAGAACGGACTGATCCGGGCGGGACCCCGCTCGAGGAGCGTCTGCATGCCGTCTTCGATCGTCTCGATCCCGCCGACCGCGGTCGCGATGATGGCGCCGACCCGATCCGATTCTCCCGGCGCGATCGTCAGACCCGCCTGGGCCGCGGCCTCGTGGGCGGCCGCGACGGCGAAGTGGCTGTACCGGTCCATCCGGCGGGCTTCCTTCCGGCCGACGGTCGGTGCCGGGTCGAAGTCCGTGACCTCACAGGCGAAGGTCGTCTCGTAGGCCGACGCGTCCCACCGGCTGATCGTCGCGCCGGCCGACTGCCCGGCCCGGACCGCGTCCCACATCGTCGGGACATCGTTGCCAAGCGGGGTGATGGCGCCGACGCCGGTGACGACGACTCGTCGGTGCTGGGTCATGTGGTCTCTCCGTGGCGAGATCGCCTGCTGGAATCGGGTTCGGGCGTCATGCTACTCTCGTATCCGGCCAGCCCTGCGGTGTTCGTGATGTCTGACGATGTCTTGAGCCAATATTTCCGAGCCGGGAGCTGTCTCTCACCGGTCCGCCGGTGAGAGTATGGCGCCCACCTGCTTTGCAGGTTCAAGGCTCTGTCACACACGGCACTCGCGGAGTTGGTCACCTTCCCGCCCACTACCCCGCTCCGAGGGGATTCCGCATGATAGCCGTCTTTGCCGGTCTCGACGGAGCGACGTCCCGGGCGGCCGCACAGGACCTGGCAGCCGAGCACGACCCGAGCGGCCAGAGCACCTCCCGGCTCGACGGCCGGACGGCCTCGATCGCTGAGATCATCGGCCAGGTCGGAGCGGCCGGCTTCTTCGGTCCCGGCCGAGTCGTGATCGTCACCGACCTCCTGTCGCGCGCCAAACGCGGTGGGCGCAAGATCGACACCGAGGCGGGCGACGAGGCGGCGGTCGACATCGCACCGATCGTCGCGGCGACCCGCGAGACCAACCTGCTCATCCTGCTTGAGACTGCCACCGCGACGCTGCCGGCGGCCGTCTCGAAGGCCCTGCCCTCGACGGCATCCATCACGATCAGCGACCCGCCACGTGGCCCGGCCCTGGTGTCGTGGATCCAGCGACGAGCCAGCGCGGAGGGAGGCCGGATCGACCAGGCAGTCGCCCGCCAACTCGCCGCCCGACTCTATCCCCAGACGTGGTCGGCGCTGCCGAACAACCCGCGCTACGACCGGCCGCCGGACATGGAACTGCTCGGCAACGAGATCGCCAAGCTCGTGAACGCTGCCTGGCCCGGTCCGGTCACCGGGGCGATCGTCGACGAGATGGCGATCAGTGGCGACACCGACCAGATCTTCCGCTTCGGCGACGCCGCCGGCCAGGGGAATCTCGGAGCGGCGCTGCCCGAGCTGGCCCGACTGATCGATGCGGGAGAGGAACCGGCCCGGCTCACCGCCCAGCTCGCCCAGCAGGCAGAGCTCGCGGTGGTCATCGAGGCAGCGGGTGGGCGGCCGCCAGCCACGATAGCCCGCGACCTCGCGCTCGGCACCCCGGGACGGGTCAGCGCGATCCAGAGCTCGATGCGCCGGGGCGGCCAGCCGGCGTGGCGCCTCCACGCGGCGACGCTCGACTCCGACCGCGCCACCAAGCGGGGCCGCCTCCGGACGCCAGCCGACGCGCTCTACGCCAGCCTCG
>CADCWK010000136.1 GCA_902806375.1 uncultured Thermomicrobiales bacterium | reverse complement strand
GGACGAGTGCCTGCCTCTCTCCGACGATGTGACCCCGGACATCGAGCCGGGGGTATTGATCGCGACGGCCACATAGATCTCATCCTCGGGAATGAGGACGGCAACGTGGTGCTCGTCAACGACGGTGAAGTGTGTTCGAGGACCAGACCGCGTCCCGGTCCCCGGCGCCGCGTGGTGTGAAGGAGACGCAGGACATCGATCTCGCGGACGTCGATGGCGACGCCGATCTCGATCTCTACCTCGCCAACGTGCGCTATTCGCCGACGATCCGGACCCGCAGGATCACCTGCTCATCAACGACGGCACCGGCCGTTTCACCGACGAGACTGACACGCGCGTGCCGGTCGAGCAGGGGACGACGATGTGCGCCCCACTCGTGGACATCGACAGGGACGGCGACATCGATCTCGTCACCGGCACGACCGGCGACGTGAGCGGCCAGACAGCCGACGCGCCGTATCGTGCCTTTATCAACGACGGCATGGGGATGATCCCTGAATCCCCGACGGCTCTGCCAGCCGGCGTCACCGGCAACGGATTCGACTTAGAACCCGGCGATTTCGACGGCGATGGGCGACTGGACCCGTTCCTCGAGAGTCGGCGTGGGACGGACCTGCTGCGGTTGGCTGAACAGAGTCGCAACTGACGCCGACGTCAGTGTGTAGGTCGAGTCCGGTGACGTGCTGACGAATCCTGGCGGAGAGAGAGGGATTCGAACCCCCGGAACTTGCGTTCGGCCGTTTTCAAGACGGCAGCCTTCAACCACTCGGCCATCTCTCCCTGCTCAATGAGCGACGCGGATTATACCGCAACGGCGAACACTCACGACTCGCGGCGTCGATGAGTCACCAGGATGATGGTCTGCGGGACGGACGGCGCCATGGCAGGGCCCGGTCCGGCGGCCGCCCGTCGCGTGGCCGTGACTACTGGACCGTGGCGAGACCCGCCAGGTCGCGGGCACCGTTGCCGACCGGAGGCTGGACGCCGATCTCCTCCTGGTCGCGGAGGTACGGCCGCAGGACATCCGGGACCGCGAAGGTCCCGTCCGCGTTCTGGTAATTCTCCATGATGGCGATCATGACGCGTGGCAGGGCCAGTCCCGAGCCGTTGAGGGTGTGGAGATACTGGGGCCGGCCGCCGGTCGGGCGATAGCGGAGGTTGGCTCGCCGGGCCTGGAAGTCGTGGAACGTCGCGACCGACGAGACCTCCAGCCACTCGTCGCTACCCGGCGCCCAGACCTCGAGATCGACCTTGTTCGCCGCCGTGAACGACAGGTCGGCGGCGCAGATCTGCAGGATCCGGTAGGGGAGTCCGAGCGCCCGGAGGACGGCCTCGGCGTCCGCCTGCAGCTTCTGGTACTCCTCATCGGACGTCTCCGGCGTGACGAACTTCACCATCTCGACCTTGTCGAACTGGAAGCCACGCTTGATCCCGCGGACGTCGCGGCCCCCCGAGAGCTGTTCGCGCCGGAAGCACGGCGTGTAGGCGACGTGGTAGATGGGCAGGATCGCCTCGTCGAGGATCTCGTCCCGGTACATGTTGGTGATCGGGACCTCGGCGGTCGGGATCAGCCACTTGTCCTCCTCGGCGTCGTGGAACAGGGTGTCTGCGAACTTGGGCAGGCTACCGTTGCCATACAGCATCGGGGACGGCACGAGGAAGGGAGGGTAGACCTCCTGGTAGCCGTGCTCCCGCGTGTGCAGGTCGAGCATCCAGGTGATCAGCGCCCGCTGCAGCCGGGCACCGTCGCCACGCAGGATGTAGTTCCGCGTCCCGGCGACCTTGACCCCGCGCTCGAAGTCGATGATGCCCAGCTTCTCCGCCAGGTCCCAGTGCGGCTGCGGCGCGAAGTCGAACACCCTGCGCTCGCCAATCTCGGCGGTGACGATGTTGTCGTCCTCGCTGGCGCCGTCGGGGACCTGCTCGGCAGGCAGGTTGGGGACACGGAGCTGAGCCTGGAGCAGTGCGTCGTCGACCGTCCGGAGCCGATCGTCGAGTTCGCCGATGCGGTCGCCCAGGGCGCGCATCTCGTCCTTGAGCCGTTCGCGCTCCGTGGGGTCCTTGGCCCGGCCGACCGCCTTCGAGCCAGCATTGCGCTGCGCCTTGAGGGCTTCGGCCTCGCCGATCAGGTCGCGGCGCTGCCCGTCCAGGGCGATGATCTCGTCGATGGGGGCGTCGGCGTGGAGGCGGGCGATCTGCGCACGCACGTAGTCGGGCTGAGTACGGATCAGGTGCAGGTCGATCATGGGGTTCTCCGGTCGCAACAGGGCGCATGAGAGGGGTCTCGCTGACGGACGATGGTAGCGCATCGGCCGGGCCGAAAAACGACGACCGGCACCCGCGGGAGGTGCCGGAGCCCATCACTGCTGTGGCGCGTGCGAGAGACCTCCCGGCTGACGCGCCAGGGCAGGCAGGCCCCGGCTAGGCTGATGTCCGCCGGGATGAGGAGCCGTAGGTCCCGTGGCCCTGGACCGGCATGAAGCCGGGCAGGAACTTCTCCCACGAGTGGTCGAGCCGCGTGTCTAGCCGGCGCTCGATGGTGTAGTACATCCCCGCGCGGGGCTCGTGCGGGACGGTCCGGAGGATCATCTTGCACTGATGGAGCGTCTTGCCACCCTTGCGGTGGTTGCAGCCCTTGCAGGCCGTGACCAGGTTCTCCCACGAGTGACCCCCGCCGAGGGAGCGGGGGTTGATGTGGTCGATCGTGAGGTCACCACCCTGGCGACCGCAGTACTGGCAGGTGAACCCGTCGCGGATGAAGATCTCGCGCCGGGTCAGCTTGACCCGCGGGCGCGGACGTCTGATGAGGTAGGTCATGCGGATGACCGACGGCCACGGGAACGCACGCGACGATGCGCGCAGGGCTTCGGGATGGGTCTCGAGGATCTCCGCCTTGCCGTCGAGCAACATGATGAGGGCGCGACGGACACTGCAGATGTTGAGCGGCTCGTAGTTCTGGTTGAGGACGAGGACCGATCGATTCACCCTGTCGCTCCCTCGCTCGGGACCAGGGTTGCCAGGAGAGCCTTCGCACCAGGCGCCGGATGCAACCGCCGCAGTGGTCACGCGTGACCGGCGTAATCATAGCGAGGCGGGGGATCGGCGGCAAGACGATCCCGGGGATCCGGACGTGAACGTTTTGTGATGCCTACCCACCCCTGGCGCACCGTTCCCGCCGATCGACAACGCCGTCCCATGATGGCGTTCACGGGAAAGATCCGCTCGCGAGGGGGCGGGGCGGAGGCGTGGCACCGCCCCCCGGCGGGGCGAGACCCCTCCCCGGCTCCCGTCATCCACTCACGCGTGCTGCGCTGGGCGTCGTGAGTCGCGGGCCCGCAGAGGGGTCCGCTCGCGCACGCCCGGATCCGTCCGAGACGCTGGATTAGGGTCGTGGCCCACTACTCGGGGCGGTCCCTAGTCGGCCGCGACCGCCTCCACGCCGAGCACCGGTCGGAGGAACTGGCCGGTGAACGAGTTCGGCGTGTCGGCGATCATCTCGGGTGTGCCCTCGGCGATGATCATGCCGCCGCCCGAGCCGCCCTCCGGCCCGAGGTCGATCAGCCAGTCGGCCGACTTGATCACGTCGAGGTTGTGCTCGATCACGATGATGGTGTTGCCGCCGTCGGCCAGCCGCTGGAGGACGCCGAGCAACCGCTCGATGTCGGCGAAGTGGAGTCCCGTCGTCGGCTCGTCGAGGATGTAGACAGTCTTGCCGGTCGCCTGGCGGGCCAGCTCCGAGGCCAGCTTGACGCGCTGCGCCTCGCCACCCGACAGCTGGGTCGCGGGCTGGCCGAGCCGGATGTAGCCCAGCCCGACGTCCTCGAGCGTCCGCATCTTCCGCGCGATCTTCGGCACGTTCTCGAAGAAAACGACGGCCTCGGTCACGGTCAGGTCGAGCACGTCGGAGATGCTCTTGCCCTTGTAGAGGATCTCCAGCGCCTCGCGGTTGTAGCGCTTCCCCTCGCAGACCTCGCAGGGGACGTAGACGTCGGGCAGGAAGTTCATCTCGATCTTGATGACGCCGTCGCCCTTGCAGGCCTCGCAGCGGCCGCCCTTGACGTTGAAGGAGAACCGGCCCGGGCCGTAGCCCCGCGCCTTGGCCTCGGTCATCGTCGCGAACAGTTCCCGGATCGGCGTGAACACCCCGGTGTAGGTGGCCGGGTTGCTCCGCGGAGTCCGACCGATCGGGCTCTGGTCGATCTCGATGATCTTGTCGACGTGGCGGATGCCGTCGATCCCGGTGTGCCGGTCTGGCAGCGTCTTGGCGCCGTGGAGCTCCTGGGCCAGCCGCCGGTAGAGCGTGTCGGTGACTAGGGTGCTCTTGCCCGAGCCGGAAACGCCCGTGACACAGGTGAAGGTCCCGAGCGGGAAGTCCACCGTCACGTTGCGGAGGTTGTTCCCCCGCGCACCCCGGACGGTTATCTTCTGGCCGTTACCAACCCGGCGGCGCTCAGGGATCTCGATCTGCCGGCGGCCGGAGAGGTACTGCCCGGTCAGGCTGTC
Source organism: uncultured Thermomicrobiales bacterium (assembly GCA_902806375.1). Taxonomy (GTDB): domain Bacteria; phylum Chloroflexota; class Chloroflexia; order Thermomicrobiales; family UBA6265; genus CADCWK01. Next base: position 2,227 of record CADCWK010000136.1, on the reverse strand, counting down.
GGGGGCAGCGAGGATGTCCTCGTACGTCCCACTGGCGACGACGTGGCCGCCGTGCTCGCCGGCGCCGGGCCCGATGTCCACGATCCAGTCGGCGGCCCGCATGGTGTCCTCGTCGTGCTCGACGACGATCAGGGTGTTGCCGATATCCCGCAGACGCTCCAGCGTGCGGATCAGCTTGGCGTTGTCGCGCTGGTGGAGGCCGATGCTGGGCTCGTCGAGGATGTAGAGCACCCCCATCAGGCTGGAGCCGATCTGCGTCGCCAGCCGGATCCGCTGCGCCTCGCCGCCGGACAGGGTCGTCGCCGACCGGTCGAGGCTGAGATAGTTCAGCCCGACGTCGACCAGGAAGCCGACACGCGCCCGGATTTCCTTGATGATCTGCCGGGCGATGATGGCCTCCCGCGGGGAGAGGAACAGGTCGTCGTCGGTCAGGCGCGGCGCGGCGATGCCCGTCGGCACGACCACGTCCTCCCGGCTCAACGCCTCACCCTCGGCCAGCCGCGCGAAGACGGTCTGCATCTCGTGGACCGGGACCTGGGTGAGCTCGATGATCGAGCGGCCACCGACCGTGACGGCCAGGACCTCCGGCTTGAGCCTCGCACCGTGGCAGGTCGGGCAGGGCCGGTTGGCCATGTACCGCTCGACCTCCTCGCGGATGTAGTCGCTGGAGGTCGCCTGGTAGCGGCGGGTCAGATTTGGGATGACCCCCTCGAACGCGACGTTGTAGTTGCGCGACTTGCCGGTGCTGGAGGTGTAGCGGACGCTGACGTGCTCCTTGGTCCCGTTCAGGATCAGGTCGATCGACTCCCGCGACAGCTCCCGGACCGGCACGTTCATGTCGAAGCCGAACTTCTCGGCGGCGGCGTCCAGGACACCCGTGAACCAGCGCTGGCTGTCCTGGCCGATCGTCTGCCACGGCCGGATCGCGCCCTGCGCGAGCGTCAGGTTGTCGTTGGGGATGATCAGGTCCGGCTCGAAGACCTGCGTCGTGCCCAGACCGGTGCAGGTCGGGCAGGCGCCGTGGGGGTTGTTGAACGAGAACGTGCGCGGCTCGATCTCGCCGAAGCTGAAGCCGTCGTAGGGACAGGCGTAACTCTCGCTGAACAGGTGGTCCTCGCCATCGATCACGTTGACGATCGCCAGCCCCTCGCCAATCCGCAGGCAGGTCTCCAGCGACTCGATGATCCGGACGCGGTCCGGGTTCTCGTCGTTCTCCGGTCCCTCGTCGTGCCGAACGACGAGGCGGTCGACCACGACTTCGATCGAGTGCTTCTTGGTCTTGGCCAGCTTGATCGGGTCGTCGATGCCCATGACCGTGCCATCGACGCGGACCCGGACGAAGCCCTGTCGGCGGATCTCGTCGAAGATCGCCGCGTGCTCGCCCTTGCGGTCCCGGATCACCGGGGCCAGCAGCATCAGCCGGGTGCCGTCCTCGAACGCGAGGATCTTGGCGGCCATCTGCTGGACCGACTGGCGCTCGATCGGGCGGCCACACTTCGGGCAGTGCGGGTGCCCGGTCCGGGCGAACAGGAGCCGGAGGTAGTCGTAGATCTCCGTCACGGTCCCGACGGTCGAGCGCGGGTTGCGGCTCGTGCCCTTCTGGTCGATCGAGATCGCTGGCGACAACCCCTCGATCATGTCCAGGTCGGGCTTGTCCATCTGCCCCAGGAACTGCCGGGCGTAGGCCGACAGGGACTCGACGTAGCGGCGCTGCCCCTCGGCGAAGATCGTGTCGAAGGCGAGCGACGACTTCCCGGAGCCCGAGAGCCCGGTGAACACGACCAGCCGGTCGCGAGGGATGTCGATGTCGATGTTCTTGAGATTGTGCTCGCGGGCGCCGCGGACGATCAGTCGGTCCTGGTGGGGCATGGTCGCTGGACTCCCTGAGAGGGCGCGCCGGACGTCTGGCGCCGCGGAGGAGGGCTGGGGGTGGGATGGACCGGACCGGTCGGGATGACGACGAACATTCGTGCTAATCTCAAATGATAGCACGCCCTAGGGTGACCGTACACCCAAGAGTAGCAAATCCCGCGGTGGGTCGTTGCGCATAATAGGAGGTCGCAGCGGGTTGACAGGCTCGGGGCGAGTTCTCACACTACCCGGGAACGACCGGTGACCGGGAAGAGTAGGGAACGTCGGCCAGACAGCGAGCGGGGGCCATCGGCTGGAAGCCCCCGTCCAGCGCCGCCGTCCCGAACGTCGCCCGCGAGGTCGCAGCCGCCGCCCA
>CADCWK010000135.1 GCA_902806375.1 uncultured Thermomicrobiales bacterium | reverse complement strand
GTGGCCGTCCGTACGCGCAGTCTACCCGATGGGTTGACCAAGAGACACGGTACGGAAGGGTCGGAGGGCGACCGGCAACGTCATCCGGTCAGGACCACGTGTCTTCGGTCATCCCGTTTTCACTTCCGCATCGCCGCCCTTGAGCGTCGCGAGCAGGTTGGCCATCTCGATCGCGGTCATCGCCGCCTCGAACCCCTTGTTGCCCGCCTTTGTGCCGGCGCGCTCGATCGCCTGTTCGATGGTGTCGGTCGTCAGGACCCCGAAGACGACCGGCACCCCCGTGTCGAGGCCGACATTCGCCACGCCCTTCGAGACTTCGCTCGCCACGTAGTCGAAGTGGGGCGTCGCGCCCCGGATGACCGCACCGAGACAGATGACGGCATGGAACCGGCCGCTCCGCGCCATGTGCTGGGCCACGAGCGGGATCTCGAACGCTCCCGGGCACCAGGCGACGGTGATGTCGCCAGAGCTCACCTCATGGCGGAGGAGCGCATCGAATGCCCCGTCGAGCAACTTGCCCCCGATGAACTCGTTCCAGCGGGAGACGACGATCCCGAACGTAAGACCGCGAGCGGTGAGCATGCCTTCGATGACCTGGACGTCTGGACGCATATGGGACTCCCTGCTAGTGGATGATCGACGGTTGGCTAGTAGCCGGTTCGTGGTCGAGGAGATGGCCGAGCTTCTGCTGTTTGGTATCGAGATACCGCCGGTTGTCGGCGCCCGGCGGGATGACCAGCGGGAGCCGCTCGACGATCTCCAGGCCGTGCGCCTCCAGTCCGACGACCTTGCGGGGGTTGTTCGTCAGGAGACGCATCCGCCGGACGCCCAGGTCGCGAAGGATCTGGGCGCCGAGACCGTAGGTGCGCAGGTCGGTCGGGAAGCCGAGCCGCTCGTTCGCCTCCACCGTGTCGAGACCCGCGTCCTGGAGTTGATAGGCGCGGAGCTTGTTGTGCAGGCCGATCCCGCGTCCTTCCTGCCGGACGTAGAGGATCACGCCCCGCCCCTCCTCCGCGATCATGGCCATCGCGCGCTGGAGCTGCGGACCACAGTCACAGCGACCCGACCCGAAGACGTCGCCGGTCAGGCACTCGGAGTGGACCCGGACGAGGACCGGATCCTCCGGGTCCAGATCGCCCATGACGAGGGCGAGGTCCGGGTTTGGATAGAGCGGGTTGTCGTAGGCGGTCACCATGAACTCCCCGTGGGGCGTCGGCAGCCGCGTCGTCGCGCCACGCTGGACGAGTTGCTCCTTGTTGCGCCGGTAGGCGATAAGATCGGCCACGGTCACGATGCCGAACCCGTGGGTAATGGCAAAAGACTTCAGAGCCGGCATCTGCGCCATCGTCCCGTCGTCATCGATCACCTCGCAGATCGCGGCGGCTGGCTGCAGTCCGGCCAGCCGCGCGAGATCCACCGCGGACTCCGTGTGACCGGCCCGCACGAGCACCCCGCCGTCCCGGGCCCGGAGCGGGAAGATGTGGCCGGGACGCGCCAGGTCGCCCGCTCCCGTGGCCGGGTCGGCCAGGACCCGGATCGTCTCGGCCCGGTCGGGGGCAGAAATCCCGGTCGTCACACCGGTCCGGGCTTCGACCGACACCGTGAAGGCGGTGCCGAACCCGGACGTGTTCTCGTCCACCGGGACCATCAGGGGTATCTGGAGATCGTCCAGGCGTTGTCCCGTCATCGCGACGCAGATGAGACCCCGACCATGGCGCGCCATGAAGTTGACCGCGTCAGGGGTAATGAACTCGGCGGCGATCACGAGGTCGCCCTCGTTCTCGCGGTCCGCGTCGTCGACGACGATGACGAAGCGACCGTTCCGAAAATCCTCTATGGCCTGGTCGACGGAAATGCGTGACATGGGAACTCCCTCTGGTTGACGGGTCGGTCAGGCGAATCCGTTCCGGCGCAGGAGATCGAGCGAGACCCCGCCGCCAGCTGACTGCCCGACCAGTCGCTCGACGTACTTGCCGATGACGTCGACTTCGATATTCACGTGTGCTCCGGCAGGCCTGGCCGGCAGGGTGATCGTCTGCTGGGTGTGGTAGACGAGGGACACATCGAATCCGGCGGGCCGGAGGCGCACGACCGTCAGGCTGGCGCCGTCAATGGAGACGTACCCCCGCTCGACGACGTACCGCAGCACGTCGGCTGGGGCGGCGATCCGGATGACGACCGAGCCCCCCTCGCCCGTCGTCGACACCACCTGGCCGGTCCCGTCGACATGGCCCTGGACGTAGTGCCCGCCCATGCGCTGACCGGCGGCCAGGGAGCGCTCAAGGTTCACCGGATCGCCTGGACGCAGGCCGCCGAGATTGCTCTGGCGCGCCGTGACCGGCTGGACATTGGCGGTGAAGGAGCCGTGCCCGAGGCTCGCTACGGTCAGGCAGACCCCGTTGACGGCGATGCTGTCCCCGATCCGGGTATCGCCGAGCACGGTCGCGCAGCCGACCACGAGGGCCGACCTGCCACCGCGCTCGATCCGCTGGACCTGACCGATCTCCTCGACGATTCCCGTGAACATCTCAGGCCACCCCGGACTCGTGCCGCCGAGTCAGATCGCCCTCGATCAGGACGTCGTCCCCCAGTTGCCGCACGCGACGATTGGTTAGACGCAACGCCTCGGGCATGGTCGCGATGCCGTGGCCGCCGACCGGTCCCGGCGCCGCGGCGCCACCCGCGATCACCGGCGCGACGAACGCGGCCACCCGGTCGACCAGCCCGGCGTCGAAGAGCGCCCCGATCAGGTGCCCGCCCCCTTCGACCATGACCTCGTTGCACCCACGCCGGCCGAGCTCCGTGAGCAGGACGGGAAGATCGACCCGTGGCCCCAGGCCGGCGACGAAGAGGTCGTTCCCGGTCCGGGCGATGGCCCGCCGCCAGTCAGGTGACGACGCCTCGCTGGTCGCGACGAGCGTGTTGCCCGGTTGGGTGGGATCGAGGACTTTGGCTGACAGGGGCGTGACGCCCCGCCCGTCGACGACGACGCGGAGCGGGTGATGGGGACCGCCCTGCCCGGCGAGATCAGGGGACAGGCGCGTCGTCAACCGGGGGTCGTCGGCCATGACCGTGCCGCTCCCCACCAGTACGGCATCGACCCGGTCGCGCAGCCGATGCGCCTCCAGCCGGGCATCAGGGCCGGTGATCCACCGGCTGTGCCCGGTCCGGGTCGCGATCCGCCCGTCGAGCGTCATCGCGTACTTGGCGGTCACGAGGGGACGCCCGGTGCCGACGCGACTGAAGAACCCGGCGTTGATCCGGTGGGCGTCGTCCGCGCACGTCCCGACATCGACGGACAGCCCGGCCCGTCGGAGGGCGGCGATCCCGCTCCCGTTCACCACGGGAAAGGGATCGACCACCGCGACGACGACCCGCGCGACACCGGCCGCGATGATGGCCTCCGTACAGGGCGGGGTGCGGCCATGGTGCGAACAGGGCTCCAGCGAGACATAGAGCGTCGCCCCACCGGCGGCGACCCCGGCTTCGGCGAGGGCGATGACCTCGGCGTGCGATTTGCCGGCCGGTCGCGTCGCCCCGCGGCCAACGATCCGGCCACCGGAGACGATGACCGCCCCCACGGCTGGGTTCGGCGCGGTCCGCCCGGCGACGCCGCGCGCCAGCGTCAGGGCTTCCTGCATGAATCGTTCGTCATGTGCTTCGGTGTTCACGCGGTCGGTCCAGTCCAGAGGACGCTTTTTTGGGACGACGAAAAGCCCGGGGGCGAACGCCTCCGGGCACACGGGACAGAAAAATACGCGTCGGATCCACGGGACAGGCCGACCTGCTCCTGAGAGCACGTCACACCGATCCCGGGACGTTCAGCGTCTTCTCCCATCCGGACTATACCGTCGGCCCCGGAGTTACACCGGATCTGCGCCGTTGCCGGCGCTCGCGGGCTATACCGCCGGTCGGGAATTGAGGTCGCCCTCTCACCCGGCCCTGAAGACTGCTGCGATAAGGATAGGCCAGCGCTCCGCCCATCGCTACCCGGTGAGGCAATTTCGCCGGATCTCGTCCCGCGCCGGGAGGCGTTGGTCGCCGCTATACTGGCGGATCACCGAAGAGGCGGCACCTATCATGAGCGTTCGCGACCGGTCCGGGAGCCGCGCGCGGACCGAGGGACAGACGATGACCGAGACGAACGATCGGGGTGGCGCGGTGCGGGTAACGGGCTTGTACCGGTATCCGATCAAATCCTGCCGCGGCCAGGCACTGGCGGCTGCCGATTTCGACCATCGAGGCATCGCCCACGATCGGGAGTTCGTCATCGTCACGCCCGACGGGACGTTCCTCACCCAGCGCCAGCTCCCGCGGATGGCGCTGATCGCGCCGGAGCTGATCGACGGTGGCATCCGGGTGGCGGCTCCCGGCATGGGACCGATCACGGTCGAGCGCCGGGTCGAGGGCGACCGGCTCTGGGTCGAGATCTGGAAGGACCGGGCGGTCGGCATCGACCAGGGGGACGGGATCGCGGCCTGGCTGTCGGCGTTCCTGGGGCTCCCGGTCCGGCTGGCCCGGATGGCGGAGGACCACGTCCGCCAGGTCGACCAGACCTATGCCCGGCCCGACGACCAGACTGGCTTCTCCGACGGTTACCCGATCCTGCTCGTTACGGAGGAGTCGCTGGCCGAGCTCAACCGCCGGCTGGTGGGACGAGGCGAGGCGGCGTTGCCCATGGACCGGTTCCGGCCCAACATCGTGGTCGCCGGGGGCGGCGTCCCGAACGAGGAGGACACCTGGGGTGACGTCCGCATCGGCGACGTCTCGCTCCATGGCGTCAAGCTCTGCGCCCGCTGCGCGATCACGACGACCGACCAGCAGACCGCCGAGACCAGCAAGGAGCCGCTCCGCACCTTCGCGGGCTACCGGAAGTTCCCGAGGGGCGTGATGTTCGGGCAGAACATGACCTTCGACGCGCCGGGATCGATGGCGGTCGGCGACACGGTCGCGGTCATGAGCCGGGTCGACCTCGCGCTGGTGTGACAAGCAACGCTTCTCAGCGGGGAGGATGCGGATCAGGGCTCGATGAGTCTGACTGCCGGTTCCCTGTTCAGCTTTCGGTCGAAGGAGATGATCTCAGTAATGCCCAAATGTTTGGCCAAGGAGAGATGGTACGAATCGGCGAATGAAAGCGATCGCTCGCGGATCCAGCGATCGAACACTTCACCATAGAGGTCCTTGTCCGGCAGGAGCATCCCTGCCAGGCCAAGCAGAGGCAGCAGGCTGTCACGGATCCATGTGCGATCGTTGTCATACTGCGTCATTAACACGTGCACTGTCTCAAAGACCACCGTGTCGGAGAGGCGAGCTGTCCGGTCCCCAACGGCAATCTCTTGGATCAATCGTTCGGATCGTTCAGCCAGGTCCGGGATGTCTCTGGTAATGACACGGACAAGAACACTGGTATCGAGAAAGGCAGTCTGGGTCATCCACGACCACCAGCATCCTCGCCGTAGTCCTCGCTCTGGAAGTCCTCGATGATGGCTCTCGCGATCGCTTCGTCCCACTCATCGTCGGCAAGGACCCGAGTGCTGGTGAAGTGCCGCCGCGACGCCAACATACGATCGAGTGCTTCGATCTGCTCCTGAGTCGCCCGGGTCGCCCCGGCAACCTCGGCAGACTCGTTTCGCTCGGGCACTGACGGTCGCCCGATCTCCTCACTTGAACGCCCGACGACATATTCAACGCCGTCCTCCAGGCCGAGCTCGCGCCGGATGTTCTCGGGTACGGTTACTCGCTTGTCGCCACGAATTATCGTCGCCGCCATTCCGACCCTCCTCCGTCCCGTGCGATGATCCATCCGGATGATAGATCCCTACCTTGCTTCGGACAATCGGCACGATGAGAGAGCCGCCAGGCAGGAGAGCCAATTGAACGGAACGGTCGAGGCGGTCAGCGTCAGTCCAGGCCACACGATGTCCAAGCCCGGCACCGACCGGATCCGGCTGCTGGACGGGCTCGGGGTCGAGGGGGACGCCCACGCCGGTGTCACGGTCAAGCATCGGTCCCGCGTGGCGCGGGATCCGACCACGCCCAACCTCCGCCAGGTCCACCTCATCCATGCCGAACTGCACGACGAGTTGCGGGCAGACGGGTTCGACGTCGGGCCCGGCGAGATGGGCGAGAACGTCACGACTCGCGGGTTAGACCTGCTCGGGCTGCCGGTCGACGCCCGGTTGCGGCTCGGACCGGACGCCGTCGTCCGGGTCACCGGGCTTCGCAACCCCTGCGGGCAACTGGATGGGCTGCGGCCAGGGCTGATGGCCGCGACCCTCGGCCGGGACGCCGAGGGCAACCTGGTCCGGAAGGCCGGGATCATGGCCGTCGTCGAGGCGGGCGGTGAGATCCGGCCCGGCCACCCGATCGCCGTCGAGTTGCCGCCCGAACCGCATCGGCGGCTGGAACCGGTCTGAGCCCATGGGGGCGGCCAGGCCGCGGCTTTACCGACGAGGCAGAACCCATGATGCCCGATGATCCGTACGCCACGATGGCTCAGCCGTTCACCCGTCACTACGCCACCATTCGCGGGCAGGTCCGGGACGTCCTTGCCGCACGTCAGCTCGCCGACCATGCTCCCGCGGCGCCGGCGCTCGTGGCCGATATCGGCGGGGGCGGCGGCCCGCAGGCATTCAGGCTGGCGCGGGATGGGTACGACGTCGCGTTGCTGGACCCCTCGGTCCAGATGCTCGCGATCGCCCGGGACGGACTGGCGCGTGAGCACCCGTCGGTGCGAGAGCGGGTAC